>NZ_JBHTLQ010000024.1:0-60129 GCF_042679085.1 Phenylobacterium conjunctum
CGCCGCGTCGCCGCGCCACGGGATTGGCCGCCTGGATCTGGCGCGGCGCGGTCGGCGCCGGCCTCGCGGGCGCCTGCGCCGCCGGCCTGTTGATGGGGGTGAGCCTGTCCTCAGCTTCCGGGGGCGGCCACACCACGGACACTTTGAGCGCCGCCATGGGCGCCTATGATGGGGACACTACGGCCCCGCTCAACACCTCGGCTATTGGAGCCGCCGCCTAGATGAGCCCACGCGCCCTGACGATCGCCCTGCTGGCCTCGCTGGCCGTCAACCTGTTCGCCATCGGCGCCGGAGTGGGGGTCCTTGTGGCCGGCCGCCTGCCGGGGCCCGCCCGCGGCCAGCCTGTCGGCCCGGTGGCCCTCTGGCGCGCCGGCGACACCCTGCCGGACCCGGAGCGCCAGGCCTATCGCGACCTGCTACGCCGCCAGTCGATGGAGGTGCGCGACGAGGTGCGCCGGTCCCGCCAGGCCCGGCGAGAGGCCTTTGAATCCCTGGCTGACGAGCCGGTGGACGCTCCCGCCGTCCGCGCCCGCCTGGACGAGGCCCGCCGCCTGGAGATGCAGGCCCGCGGCGGGGTCGAGGGATCGCTGGTGAACTTCGCCGCCAGCCTGCCGCCTCGCGAACGGGCGGAACTGTCCCGCGGCCTGGCGGAGTTCGCGCCGGGGCCCAGGCCAGGGCGCTTCGGCATGGGCCGCCCAGGGATGGGGCCGCTGCACGGACCGCCGGGCGGGCCGGACGCGCCGTAGAGCCGTCAGGCCACCTGGCTGGCGGCGCCGGTCTGGTGGATCGGGATCGAGAAGCTGACCATGGTGCCCTCGCCAGGCGCGCTCTGCATGTCCAGCGAGCCGCCGTGCATCTCCACCAGGGACTTGGTGAGCGCCAGGCCGAGGCCCGTGCCCTGGGTGGTCTTGGAGTGCTGGTTCTCCACCTGCTCGAAGGGCTGGGCCAGGCGGGCGAGGTCGTCCTGGGCGATGCCGATGCCGGTGTCCTGCACGCTGATCCGCAGGCGCTCGCCCAGGGGATCGTGACGGCCCTCGGCCCGGACCGTGACCCGGCCGCCGCGCGGGGTGAACTTGATGGCGTTGGAGAGCAGGTTGAGCAGCACCTGCTTGATGGCCCGATAGTCGGCCTCGATCTCGGGCAGGTGCGGCGGGAAGTCGATGGTCAGGGCCAGGCCCGCGGTCTCGGCGCGGTTGCGCACCAGGCGGACAGCGTCCTCGGTGACGTCCTCCAGCGATAGGGGCTCGAACTTCAGGTTCATCTTGCCGGCCTCGATCTTCGACATGTCGAGGATGTCGTTGATCAGGGCCAGCAGGTGCTGGCCTGAGGACAGGATGTCCTGGGAGTAGCCCTTGTAGCGGGCGTCGCCCAGCGGGCCGAACATCTCCTGGACCATGATCTCGGAGAAGCCGTTGATGGCGTTCAGCGGGGTGCGCAGCTCGTGGCTCATGTTGGCCAGGAACTCGCTCTTGGCCGTGTTGGCGCTTTCGGCGCGGACCTTCTCGGCCTCGTACTTTCGAGCCAGTTCCGACAGCTGCTCCTGGCTGCGTTCCAGGCTGTCGACGGCCTTCTGCAGCTGTTCCTCGTTGAGGCGGCGGGCCTCCTCCTGGGTCTTGATCGCGGTGATGTCGGCGGCGGTCATGACCAGGCCGCCCTCGGCCGTGCGCCGCTCTGAGATCTGGATCCAGCGGCCGTCGTGCAGCTCGGCCTCGCGCACGCCCTTGCGACCGTCGGGGGAGGGGTGCTCGTGCTTGATGGCCAACTGGGCGTAGCGGCTGACCTGGTCCCGCAGGGCGCCCGGCTTCAACAGCCGCGGCTCCAGGGAGAAGACGTTGCGATAGTTGCGGTTGCACATCAGCAGCCGCCCGCCGCGGTCCCAGAGGACGAAGGCCTCGGAGAAGCTCTCGATGGCGTCGCGCAGGCGGATCTCGGCGGCCTGTGCGCGGGCCTGGGCCATGCGCTCCTCGGTGACGTCGAGGGCCACGCCGATGATGCGGGTGTAGCTCTGGCCGTCGCCGAAGGCCTGGCCGCGGGCGTCGATCCAGATGGGCCGGCCGCCATTGGGGCCGGGGACGCGGAACGAGACGTCAAAGCCGCCATAGGCGGCGGCCGTGGCCAGGGCCTGGCGGACCCGTTCGCGGTGGTCGGGGGAGACGCGCTCCAGCACCTGCTGGCCTTCGACGACGCCACCGCCGCCCCAGCCGAAGATCGCGCCGGTGACATCGGACATGTACATCCGGTCCTGCAGCAGATCCCACTCCCAGATCCCGCAGCGGGCGGCCTCGACGGCCAGGCGGAAGCGCTGTTCGGAATCGACGAAGGCCTTGGTGGCGGTCTCGGCCTTGCGGCTCTGGATGATCAGCATCAGGCCCAGCAGCAGGGCCGCCGCCAGGGGCAGAAGCAGCCAGGTCAGCTGTTCCGCGGTGGTCGCCTCCTCGTTGATGGCGGAGGGGGCTGCGGCCACCACATAGAGCGCGCCGCCCAGGGCCGGGCGGGCCGCCAGGTCGATGCTGGCGCCGTCGGGACGCTTGCCGCGGCTGAGCCCTCCATCCAGCACCAGCTCGTCGGGGGTGACGCCGAAGCCCGCGTTGAGGCTGTCGGCCATGGCCACGCCGCCGGGACCGGAGGCGGCCAGCACGCGCCCGTCCGGGGTGGCTATGGCCTCGTCGCGGGTCTTGGACAGCCAGGCGGTCAGGCGCGAGGCCTTGCCCACCACCACGACCCAGCGGCGGCCCTTGTCGGTGCCGGCCGAGGTGGCCAGGGCGATGGCGGGCTTGGTCTGGGAGGTGACGCCCAGCCAGGGATCGCGGCCGGTGCGCTCGACGGTCTGGGCCAGTTCCTGCCAGTTGATCCCGGCGGTGTCGCCGGCCGTCGCCAGGACGCCGTCCTCGCCGACCACGGCCACGCCCGAGGCCGCGCCAGCGCTGGCCGCTAGGCCCAGCTCGGCGGCGTCGGCGGCCTGGCTGGAGGGTTGCTGCAGCAGGCTGCGAGTGGCGAGTAGGGTGGCCTTGAGCCCGGACGCCTCGCCGTCCAGCCGCGCGGCCACCGCGTCGGCGCGGTCGGGCAGGGCGGCGTTGGCCAGGGTTGTGCTTTGCGGCTCGCGCTGGATGCGGGCGATGGCGAAGACGGTGTAGATGGCCAGCAGCAGCAGGGTGGACAGGATCGCGGCGCGCGCGAAGGCCTGGCCGGGCGGCGTGTCCGAACCGGGCGTCTTCGCCCGTTTTCGCCCGCCCGCCGGACGGTCAGCCGCGTCTTGCCCCACGCGTCTGGCCAAAGCCCGCCGCTCCTTCAACCTTTACCGAGTCACCCCGAAGCCCTGAGTCTACGCGGGCGAGTCCGTCGCGTCACGGGGCACGTTTGGTCACACCCGGCTCAAGGCGGGGATTGATCGACTCAGATCATGGCGGGGCCGCGGCGGCGGTCCGGGCCCTTGTACTTCGGATCGTTGTGCCGCCGGCGATCGGGGCCGACATAGCCGCCCGGATTGCGGATGAAGGGGCGCGGGCTCTCGAAGGTGGTGAGCATGCGCTTCATCAGGTCGGCCGGGGTGAAGGGCTTCACGCAGATCTCGTTCACCCCTGAGTCGCGGGCCGCCACCACGCGGGCGCGGTCGGCGTGCCCGGTCAGCATGATGATCGGCACATCCTCATGCTTGCTGGCCGGGTTGGCCCGAATCCAGCGCGCCAGGGTGACGCCTTCCTCCGGCCCCAGGATGTAGTCCAGGAGGACCAGATCCACCGGCTTGGTGCGCAGGATCTGCTGGGCGTCGGCGATATTGGTCGCCTCGTAGAACTGCTCGAAGCCGAAGCCGCGCAGCATCGTCTTCACGAGGTCGATGGTCCGGATGTTGTCGTCCACCAACAGAACGCGCAGCCGAGCCAACGGATTGGTCATGTGAAGAGCCCCCTTCCGCGCTCGTCTATCCTGGCGAAAGCGTGCGCCGCCAGCATCCCTGGGTTGTCAAACTTCTAGTCAGCGAGCGCCTTGGAGGCCAGTTCGTAGACGTTCTTCGACAAGCCCGGCGCCTCGACGATCCGTTGCAGTTGCGCCTTCATCAGGGCCCCAAGCTCCGGCGTGTAACGCCGCCAGCCGCCCAGAGGCTCCACCAGGCGGGCCGCGGTCATCGGGTTGAAGCCGTCCACCGCCAGGATCTGGTCGGCGAGGAAGCGATAGCCCGCCCCGCTGGGATCGTGGAAGCGGGCGGGGTTGAAGCCGGCGAAGGTCGAGACCAGGGCGCGCAGGCGGTTCGGATTTTTCTGGTCGAAGGCCGGATGGGCGGTGAGGCCCAGGACGCGGCCCAGCGCGCTGTCGGCCGGATCGCGGGCCTGCAGGGCGAACCACTTGTCGATGACCAGGGGCTCGGATTTCCAGCGATCAAAGAAGTCGGCCAGGGCCGCCTCGAAGGCCTCGCCGCCGATCTGCATCAGGGCCGACAGGCCGCCCATGGCGTCGGTCATGTTGAGGGCGGCGCGGTAGTGGCCGTCCGCCAGCTCGGCGATCTCGGAGCGGGGATTGGCGGCCAGCAGGTCGAGGGCGGCGTTGCGCAGGGCGCGGCGACCGGCGCTGGCGGCGTCCGGCGAGAAGTCGCCCAGGCCCTGGAGGCCGATGTGCAGGCGCTTCAGGTCCTCGTCCAGGTGCAGGGACAGGCGCTGGCGCAGGGCGTCCCGGGCGGCGTGGATCGCCGCCGGGTCGGCGGGTTGGCGGGCGAGCGCCAGGTCCGACTCGCTGGGCAGGGCGAGCAGCAGGGCCTTGAACGCCGGGTCGGCGGCCTGGTCGGCCAGGGCGCGCTGGACGGCGTGGGCGTAGCGCTCCTCGCCGACCTCGTCAGGCTTGCCGGCGGCGCGGGCCAGGATCAGGTCGCGGGCCAGGTCCTGGCCGGCTTCCCAGCGATTGAACAGGTCCGGATCGCCGGCCAGCTGGACATAGCGGTCCTTGGGCGCGGCGTCGGTGGTCATCACCACCGGAGCCGAGAACCCGCGCAGGGCCGAGACAACGGGCGCCTGGTCGACGTCGGTCAGGGTGACGCTGGCCTTGGCGTCCTTCAGCACCACCACGGTCTCGTCCATGGCCTGGCCGTCGCGCTGGAAGGCCAGGGTCCGGCCCTCGGCGTCCAGCAGGCCCACGCGCACCGGCGTCGGCAGGGGGCGCTTGTCCGGCTGACCCGGCGTCGGGTCGATCTTCTGGGACAGCTCCAGGGTCAGGGTGCGGGCGGCGGCGTCATAGGCGTGCTTCAGGTCCAGACGCGGGGTGCCGGCCTGTTCGTACCAGGCGAAGAAGTCCGACAGGTCCTGGCCGCTGACCTCGGCGAAGCAGCGGATGAATTCCTCCACCGTGGTGGCGTGGCCGTCCCAGCGGTCGAAATAGAGGTCCATGCCTTTGCGGAACAGCTCAGGCCCGATCAGGGTCCTGAGCATGCGGATCACCTCCGCGCCCTTCTCGTAGATGGTCGCGGTGTAGAAGTTGTCGATCTTCAGATAGCTGGAGGGGCGCACCGGGTGGGCGAGCGGGCCCTGGTCCTCGGCGAACTGGCGGGCGCGCAGGGCCTTCACGTCCTTGATCCGCTGGACGGCCTCGCCGCGCATATCGGCCGAGAAGCTCTGGTCGCGGAAGACGGTCAGGCCTTCCTTCAGGCACAGCTGGAACCAGTCGCGGCAGGTGATCCGGTCGCCGGTCCAGTTGTGGAAATACTCGTGGGCGACGACGCTCTCGATCCGCTCGTAGTCCAGGTCGGTGGCCGTCGCCGGATCGGCCAGCAGGAGCGAGGCGTTGAAGATGTTCAGCCCCTTGTTCTCCATCGCCCCGAAGTTGAAGTCGCGCACGGCGACGATCATGAACAGGTCGAGGTCGTACTCGCGGCCGAACGCTTCTTCGTCCCACTTCATGGAGCGCTTCAGGGCGTCCATGGCGTAGGTGGCGCGGTCCGCCATGCCGGGGTCGACATAGATGCGCAGGTCGATGGTCCGGCCGCTCATGGTGACCAGGCTGTCGACCAGCTCGTCCAACTCACCAGCCACCAGGGCGAACAGGTAGCAGGGCTTGGGGAAGGGGTCGTTCCAGACGGCGAAGTGACGCCCGCCCGGCAGGTCGCCCGCCTCCATCAGGTTGCCGTTGGACAACAGGCGCTGGAAACTCTTGGGCGCCTCGATGCGCACCGTGTAGCGGGCCAGCACGTCAGGGCGGTCGGCGAACCAGGTGATCTTGCGGAAGCCCTCGGCCTCGCACTGGGTGCAGAAGCGGCCGCCGGACATGTAGAGGCCGTCGAGCGCCTTGTTGTTCTCCGGATCGATCTCGACCTCGGTCGCGAGCTCGAAGGCCGCGGGCGGGTTCGGGATGGTCAGGACTTCGGCGTCGATGGTCCGCTCGGCCTCGGCCAGTTCGCGACCATCGATGGCCACCGAGATCGGCTTCAGCTTCTCGCCGTTCAGGACCAGGGGCTCGGCATGATCGCCATTGCGCCGGATCGTCAGCCTGGCCTTCACCCGCGTCGTGTTCGGGGCCAGATCGAAGGTCAGGTGGACCGTGTCGATCAGGTAGGCGGGCGGGCGATAGTCGGAGAGCCGGATCGGCTGGGGCGTTTCGGTGCGCATGACCTGGATTTAGGACATCGCGAGCCGAAGGGCGAGGGGCGGGACAGGTGGAAAGTCGATCCATCCACGCCCCTGGCGGCGGGCGGTGGACGAAACCTCCATGCGACCTGCAAGCCACACCGTAGGACGTCAAACACGCGTTTGAGTTAGATCAAGGTGGCGCTGTCCGGTTGGCGCGATCCCACGGTCAAGGCGATCCGAGAGACCGCCTCCACCAAGGGGATAGACACCAATGAAAGCTCTCCGCATCGCCCTGTTCGCCACGGCCGCCCTGGCCGTCGCCGGCGCCGCCCAGGCCCAGGATTTCCAGCCCAAGCAAAAGGGCACCATCATGCTGAACGTCCGTCTGACGGACGTTTCGTCGAAGGCCGATGACGCCATCACCACGGCGGCCGGCGCGGCCACCGGCCTGAATGTCGACGTGAAGCGCGACACCGTGCCGACCATCGGCATCAGCTACTTCCTGACCGACCACGTGGCCATCGAGGCCATCGCCGGCACCAGCAAGCACACCGTCAAGGCCGTGGGCCCGGCGACCAACGTCCAGGTGCATGACAACTGGGTCCTGCCGCCGGTCGTGGCCCTGCAGTACCACTTCGCTCCCGACGCCAAGGTCAGCCCCTATGTCGGCGCCGGCATCAACTACATGCTGTTCTACAACGACAAGGACAAGAACGGCTTCAAGGTGAAGCTGGACGACGGCTTCGGCTACGCCCTGCAGGCGGGCGTGGACATCGCCACCGCCGGCAAGTGGAGCGTGAACGTCGACGCCAAGAAGATCTTCTTCGAGACCGACGCCTCCATCAACGGCGGCGCCCTGAAGTCCAAGGTGAAGCTGGACCCGTGGGTCATCTCCGCCGGCGTCGGCTACAAGTTCTAAGCTACTCGGCCGCGTGAACTTCCGTGTCGGCTTCGACCTCCTCAGCGGTCGGCACGGACTTCACATAGGCCTCGATCTTCACGACCTCCTCGGCCAGGCGCACCAGTTCAGGCGGCGCATGGCCGGGGTTTTCGTCCACGATCCGGACCAGCGCGCGGCAGGCTGACAGCAGGCGCGGCGCAGAGGCGATCATCCGGGCCTGGAATTCGATCCGCATGGGGTCGCGGTCGTACTCGGCCCCCGGCACCCGCCAGCCGCCCCAGTCATTCACATCCGTGACCACCACCGGGTAGCTGCCCGGATAGGGATGGTGCCGACAGTTCTCCGGCGCCTGCCACTTGTTCTTGGCCCTCAGCAGCCGCCAGCGCGAGCCGTCATCGGCCAGGGCCTCGGCGCCGTCCTGCTCGGCCTTCAGCTCATGGGCCTGGAAATCGCGGCCCAACCCTACGTCGTAGGTGACGCGCACCGGCTCATCGAAGCCCCGCGCCCAGATTGGCACGATCTTGTCGACAACGGCCCAGGCGCCGACGCTCTCGACCCAAACCTTCTGGTTCCGCTGGAAAATCGCCTTGGCCATTCTTACGAGCCCTGCACCCCTTTTAAACTGGGGCCCATAAGAGCCTGAAATCCTTGACGCGAGGTCAATCTTTCCAAGGGCTTCGCCATCGCTATGCTCGCGCCCGAAGCAAGATGGAACCGACCCCCAAACGGGGCGGGATGGGCGGAAATGAATTTCGATTTCTCAGACGACCAGAAGTTCCTGAAGAGCGAGGCGCGCAAGTTCCTCGAGGCCAACTCTCCCACAACCCGGGTGCGCAAGGTGCTCGATGATGAGGCCAAGCCCTATGACGAGGCGTTGTGGAAGGCCGTGGCCGAGCAGGGCTGGCTCGGCGCGGCGATCCCGGAATCGCACGGCGGCCTGGGCCTTGGGCACCTGGAGCTGTGCGTGATCGCCGAGGAGCTGGGCCGCGTGGTGGCTCCGATCCCCTTCGCCTCGACCGTCTACATGCTGGCCGAGGCCGTCATGCTGGCCGGCTCCGAGGCCCAGAAGGCTGAGCTGCTGCCGAAGATCGCCGCGGGTGAGGTGATCGGCGCCCTGGCCACCTCCGAAGGCCCTGGTCCGATCACGGCCGGCGGGATCAACGCCACCGTGTCCGATGGCAAGCTCTCGGGCGCCAAGGTCCCGGTGACCGACGGCGATATCGCCACCGTCGGCCTGGTCCTGGCCAAGGAGGGCGGCAAGCCCGGCCTGTTCCTGGTCGACCTGACCGGCGCCGGCGTGACCCGTGAGCCGGTCAAGACCCTGGATCCCACCCGCGACGCCGCCAAGCTGACCTTCGCCGGCGCCAAGGCCGAGCGCCTGGGCGCGGCGGGCGAGGGCCTGGCCCTGCTGGAGCAGATCCTGGATCGCGCGGCCGTCCTGATCAGCTTCGAACAGTGCGGCGGCGCGGACCGCTGCCTGGAGATGGCCAAGGATTATGCGCTGGAGCGCTACGCCTTCGGCCGGGTGATCGCCTCGTACCAGGCGATCAAGCACAAGCTGGCCGACATGTACGTCAAGAACGAGCTGGCCCGCTCCAACGCCTATTACGGCGCCTGGGCGCTGAACACCGGCGCGAGCGAACTGCCGGTGGCGGCCAGCGCCGCCCGGATCGCGGGCTCGGAAGCCTTCTGGTTCGCCTCCAAGGAAAACATCCAGACCCACGGCGGCATCGGCTTCACCTGGGAAATGGACTGCCATCTCTACTACCGGCGCTCGCGCCAGCTGTCCCTCGTGGCGGGCGCGCCGCGGGTGTGGAAGGAGCGTCTCGTCAGCCAGCTTGAGCGCCGCAACGCTACGGCCGCCGCCTAAGGAGGACATGGATCATGGATTTCAACGACTCTCCGGAAGAAGCCGCCTACCGCAAGGCCGCCCAGGACTGGCTGGCCGCCAACGCCCCCAAGGCCCATGTCGGCGGTGACCCCGAGGGCGGCGACAGCCTCGCCGCCTCAAAGGCCTGGCAGGCCAAGAAGGCCGCGGCCGGCTATGCCTGCATCACTTGGCCCAAGGAATGGGGCGGGGCCGGCGGCACGCCGATCCAGCACGTCATCTTCGGCCAGGAAGAGGCCAAGCACCCCATCCCGCCGAACCCCTTCCAGATCGGCCTGGGCATGTGCGTGCCCACGGTGATGACCTTCGCCGACGACGAGACCAAGAAGCGCTTCGTCGGCCCCGCCCTGCGCGGCGAGGAGATCTGGTGCCAGCTGTTTTCCGAACCCTCGGGCGGCTCTGACGTCGCGGGTTCGCGCACCAAGGCGGTGCGGGCGCCGGACGGCTCCGGCGACTGGCTGATCTCGGGCCAGAAGGTCTGGACCACGGGCGCCCAGTTCTCGGACTTCGGCATCGTGATCTGCCGCACCAACCCCGATGTGCCCAAGCACAAGGGCCTGACCATGTTCTGGCTCGACATGCGCTCGCCGGGCGTCGAGGTGAAGCCGATCCACCAGATGTCGGGCGGCTCGGGCTTCAACGAGGTTTTCTTCACCGAGGTCCGCGTGAAGGACAGCCAGCGCCTGGGCGCCGAGGGCGATGGCTGGAAGGTCAGCCTGGTGACCCTGATGAACGAGCGCCTGGCCGTGGGCGGGGCGACCGGCGCGAGCTGGGAAAACTTCCTGGAGGCCGCCCGCGCCACGCCCGGCCTGGATGGCGCAGCCGCCATCAAGGACGCCGCCCTGCGGGACAAGCTGGCCGACTGGTACGTCCAGGCCGAAGGTCTGAAGCACACCCGCAACCGGACCATGACCGCCCTGTCCCGCGGCCAGACGCCGGGTCCGGAAAGCTCGATCGGCAAGATCGTCTCGGCCCTGCAGCTGCAGGACCTGTCGAACACCGCCGTCGAGATGATGGATCAGTACGGGATCATCAATGATCCGGAGCTGGCCTCGCTGAGCGGCATGTTCCATGGCTCGCTGATGTTCGTGCCCGGCCTGCGCATCGCCGGGGGCACGGACGAGATCCTTAAGAACATCATCGCCGAGCGCGTGCTGGGCCTGCCGGGCGACATCCGGGTCGACAAGGACATTCCGTTCAAGGACATGCCCACGGGCCGCTAAGCCCACCTCCGGACCTCAAAGACCTGCGCCGCCCACCCCTGGAGCACCCAAGGGTGGGCGGTTTGCTGTCTAGGGCCGGGGATCAGCGGGCGGTGTCGCGGGCGGCGCGGACCAGCTGGACGAACTCGGCGCGCTGGCCGAAGGGATCATCGCCGCGCGCGCCCTGGGCCAGGTCGGCGATGCGGTCCCAGGTGAAGGCCGGGGACATCCACGGATCGCCGCGCAGCTTCTGCCCGAAGGCGGCGACCGCCACAGCGAACCGCACCGGCTCCGGCGCCTTGGTAAGCTCGCCGACGACGTCTCGGGCGCCGATAGGCCGTTCCATGAGCTGCGATGTGGCCTGGCCGGGCAGCTTGTAGCGGACCTTCAGGTAAGCCAGTTCACCGGCCTCGGCCGCGGGCGAGGCCGCCGCGCCATAGCGCAGCGGGTCCGAGGCGACCGGCTGGCCGACCGGGGTGATCTCATAGAGGGCGGTGACCGAGACCCCGGACCCGACCTCGCCCGCATCGACCTGGTCGTTGTTGAAATCCTCGCGGTTCAGCAGCCGGGTCTCATAGCCGATCAGCCGGTATTCCGAGACCGTGGCGGGATTGAACTCGACCTGGATCTTGGCGTCGTCGGCGATGGGGAACAGCGAGCCGGAGAAGTCGTCCCGGAACGCCCGGCGGGCCTCGGCCAGCGTGTCCACATAGCCGGCGGTCCCGTTGCCGTTCTGGGCCAGGGCCTGCATCAGGGTGTCGTTGTAGTTGCCCTGGCCAAAGCCGTAGATCGACAGATAGACCCCGGTCTTGCGCTTGTCGGCGACCACGTCGGTCAGGCGCGCGGGATCAGCCACGCCGACATTGAAGTCGCCATCGGTCATCAGGATCACCCGGTTGACCGCCTTGGGGTCAAAGTTCTGCTGGGCCAGGGCATAGGCCAGATCGAGGCCCGCGCCGCCCGCGGTGGAGCCGCCGGCCTCCAGGGCGGTGAGGGCGCAGCGCATCTTCAGCTTCTGGGTCCCGTCGGTGGGCGCCAGCACCGCGCCGGCCGAGCCCGCATAGGCGACCATGGCCACCCGGTCGCCGGGCCGCAGCTGGTCGATCAACAGGTTCAGGGCCTTGCGCGCCAGGGGCAGCTTGGCCTCGTCGGACATCGAGCCGGAGGTGTCGATCAGGAACACGAGGTTCAGGGGCGGGCGCTCGGCCCTGGGGATGTCATAGCCCTGCAGGCCGATCTGGATCAGCTGGTGGCCGGGGCTCCAGGGCGAGGGCGCGACGGCGACAAAGGGCTGGAAGGGCTTTGCCGGGTCGGTCGGCCGGGCGTAGCCGTAGTCGAAATAGTTGATCAGCTCTTCGGTGCGCACCGCGTCGCGGGGCGGGGCCTGGCCGTCGTTCAGGAAGCGCCGGACATTGGCGTAGGCGGCGGTGTCGACATCGACGGAGAAGGTGGAGACCGGGGCGTCGGCCGTGCGGCGCACGCCCTGAACCGCGGCATGGGGATAGCGCTCGGTGTCCAGGCCCTGGTCGGACGGAGGCGTCGGATAGGCGGGCGCCGTCGTGTAAGCCGCCCCAGGCACAGGCGGCGCCATGGCCGGCGGGGGCGGCGGCGGGGGCGGGGTCGCTAGGGCCATCGGGGCGTAGGCCTTGGCCGACCGGCGCCAGACGCCGCCCACCCTGCGTTCATCCTCACGCGGCGGCGGCTTGAAGCCCAGGGCCTCGCAGGCGGCGGCGGTGGGGGATCCGTCCCGAATCGTGGGGGCGGCGATCGCCGGTACGGGCTGTGCGAGGCCGGCGACCAGGAAGCATAGGGCCCCGCGACTCATCTTTAGAAACGTCGACATTGTCTTTGTCGCCTCCCTGGCAGGTCTTTACAGTCAAGTCTGCCTTCGCCTCTGAGGCGAAATAGCGACGAAGAATTGGCCCCGCAGAGGCGAAGCTGTTGATGAAGCGGCCTCTTCATTCCTTGGAACGGGGCAAACCGTTGCTGGAAAGCTTGACAGGCTGGGGCGGGCCGTCGCTAGTGACGGCTGAGGGAATATGGTTAACGCTTTGGGGGAGCGCATGGCCGGACATGAAGCTGCCCAGGACGCCCGGCGATGGGGGCGAAGGGCCCTGACCATCGCTGCGATGGCGGCTCTGGTGCCGCTGATGGGCGGTTGTGAGCCTAAGGCGCCTGGCGGCAAGGGCGGGTTCGCCTCGGCCACCTGTCCGCGCCCGCAGTCCCCCATCGGGGTGGCGCCGCAGTTCAACGCCCAGGAACAGGACATCCGCTTCCTGCGCCGTCAGGCCTTCCACGGCGACTTCTTCGCCCAGATCGACCTGGCGCGCCGCTACACCGGCCGCGACGCCCGTGAGCGCAACCTGGAAGACCCGGTCGAGGCCGCTACCTGGTACGAGCTCGCCCTGTCCAATCCGGACGGCTATTCGCCGATCGTGCCCTATCCGGCGGCGCGCAAGGACAATCGCGGTCCCAAGAAGATCACCGACTGCCGCACCGCGGAGCGCCGCGCGGCCTTCGGGACGATGGAACGTCTGCTCTCGATGATGAGCTCGGACGAACGCCAGGACGTGAAGAACCGGGTGATCTATGTGCTCTCGACCCAGGGCGCGCCCGGCTTCCGCACCCTGGCGCGGCTGCATGATGTGGCCTTTGGCCCGTTCGGCGATCCGCCGGACACCTCGCCCATTGATCCCAAGGACCTGGCGCGGGTGAAGCCGCCGGCCTCGGCCACCCTGTTCACGCGCAATGACGTGGACGTCTATCTCTACAACTACCTGGCCACCCAGGCCGGCGATGTGGCCGGCTTCGTGATGCTGAAGGACTTCGAGCGGTCCTCGCCGGAGCGCGCGGCCCTGGCGGCTGACGCCCAGGCCACGGCCGCCCGTTGGGTGCCGCCCTATGAGTTCTATCCGCCGGAGGCTCCGGCCTCGGGCGTGCCGCATTCCGACGAAAGCGACACCCAGGGCGAAAGCGGCGCGGTGGCCTTGAGCCGCCTGGACGAGCTGCCCTTCATCCATGTGGCCCGCGCCATGACCTATCTGCGGGTCCTGCCCGCCCCTGTGGCCGACGAGAAGGCGCTGGCGCCGCAGGAAGTCCAGGCCATGCAGGGCATGCTGGGCCGCATCGGCTCCGGCCGGCGCCTGAGCCCGCTGGAGAAGGTTCGCGCCATCCAGTACGCGGCGGTGAACGGCTCGGCCAATTCCCAGCTGGTGCTGGCGGTGATGTACGCCGAGGGCGTGGGCGTGCCGCGCGACTATGCGCGCGCCTTCCACTGGTTCTCCGAGGCCGAGAAGCAGGGCAACCCTGAGGCCAAGTACGCCATGTCCACCTATTTCAGCCTCGGCGTGGCCGGCATCGCCGACCAGGACCGGGCCCAGGCGGTGGTCTACCAGATCGATTCCGCGCTCTCCGGCTTCAGTCCCTCCGTGGGCCGGCTGCGCAATGTCCTGGCCCAGGTCTCCGGCCAGCCCCAGCGTGAGGGGGACCGTTGATGACCCGGCCGCTACTGAACGCCTTCCTGGCTCTCAGCCTCGTCTTCGCCGCCGGCCTGGTGGCGCCCGCGCCGGCCCTGGCCGCCGCGGACGCCCGGGTGGACGCCCTGATCCGGCCGTGCTTCGGGGTGCTGACCGATCCGACCCTGTCGACCCGCTGCAAGCCGGCCAAGCGCAAGGGCGGGGGCGGCGGTCCGCCGCCGCTGCGTCCGCCGCCGACGTTCATCGACTGCGCCTATGCGCGGCCGGGCCAGATCAGCGACGCCATCGCCCGCAACTTCGACGGCGTGACCATCACCCTGACCTCGTCCAATGGCCGGGCCTGCGAGGAATCGGTGGTGATCAACCGCCCCGCCCGCATCGTCGGCGACCTGCGCGGTCCCGTCCGCTTTGACCGGCCGCTGCTGAAGGCGCCCCCCGGCGCGCCCTGCATCCGCATCGCGCCGTCCGTCTGGGTCTCGCTGGAGAACCTGACCATCGCCCAGTATGAGGGCGGCTCCGCTCCCTGCATCCTGGGCCAGAGCGATGAACTGACCCTGGGCAATGTGAACCTGGCTTATTCCGGCTCCGGCGGCGGCGTGGTCCTGCCCGGCGACAGCCGCCTGACCCTGGCCGACAGCCGCATCGTGGCGCGCAGCCAGGAAGCCGCCGTGGCGGTCCGCGGCCGGCTGCGGATCAGCAACTCCACCATCGGCGCCGCCGTGGTCGGCCTGAAGGCCGCGCCCACCGAGGACGCTCAGATCGACGGACTGGAACTGGTGCGCCTGGATGACTGGACCGGCTCGCGCCGCTCGGCCGCTTCCGCCGGCCTGGTCCTGGCCGATATCGCCGCCAACGACCTCATTGAGATCCGAGGCCTGGAAGTGACCGGCTTCTCGCGCGGCGCCTATGTGGCGGGCGCGGGCGAGGTCGCCTTCACCGCGCCGGTGGTGCGCAGCGCCGACTGGGCCCTGCTGGTCGAGGGGCCGTCCACCCGGATCGCCCGCGCCCAGCTCTCGGCCGCCGAGGTCGGGGTCTACGCCGCGGCGGGCACCACCTACGTGGCCGGCGCGAACATCCAGGGCGTGATGCGCTCGGGCATCTTCGCCGAGCGCGGCGCCCAGGTGCGTGGGGTCGACAACGTGGTCTACGCCTCCAAGGACGGCTGCGCGGCCCTGAAGACCGGCTTCTTCGACGGCGCGCTGACCTGCCGCAATTGGTACGAGGCGCCTGAACTCGGCGGCGTGAAGGGCCAGCCCAGCCTGCCGACCTTCGACAGCTTCCGCGCCGTGCTCGACGACGAGCAGAACGTCCGCGCGACCCAGTTGCAGGGTGGCCCGGACCTGCAGGGCGGCCCCGGTATCGCGGCCCCCCTTCCGGGCGCGCCCGTTAGACCCTCTAATTCCGGCCCCTCTAGTTCCAGCGGCGTGAGCCCAGGAGGCGTTTCGAAATGACCTCGATGTCCAACAAGGGCGCCGCCGTCTTGGCCGCCGCCGCCATGATCTCGTCCAGCTGCGTGGTCTGGGCCGCTCCGGCCGTCGCCCAGCCCCTGCCGCCGCGCCCCGCCGCCGGTTGCGGGACCCAGTCCCTGACCGGTGTCGCGCCCGACATCATGACCTATGACTCGCGCACCGGGACCCAGGTCTTCGTCGACCAGGGCGCGCGGACGGACATCACCGCCTACAACGCCCGCACCCGTTCGGCGGCGCATGTGGATGGCGACCTGTCCAAGCACGGCACCCCGGAAGTCTGCGTCACTGACGGCACGCCGGGCGGCGATTCCTATTCAATCCGCCCGGTGGGTGACAGCGCCCAGATCACCGGCTTCGACGGCAAGACCGGCCAGACCTGGCGCATGGACGGCGACGGCTACCTGACCCGCGAGCACGACTGCTTCAAGCTGGGCCTGGGCCTGTTCGCGGGCGACCGCGGCAACACCGCTACCCTCGGTCCGCAGATCGCCGCCGGCCGTGACTTCGCCGCCATCGGCGTGGGGGTCGGCGACGCCATGATCGCCCCGCTGGCGGTCAAGGACGGCATGATCGGCATGGGCGTGCTCAAGTGCTGAGCCGCCTGATCCTGCTGGGCGTCGCGGCCCTGAGCCTGTCGGCCTGCATGGTCGGCCCGCCGCCGCCCAAGCCGGGGCCGCAGGCGCCGGGCGCCAATCGGGTGATCCCGCCGCCGCCGCCCATTGACGCCATCCGCCCGAAATTCTAGGCGGGCAAGGCCGCGATAGCGCGCGCCAGGCTCTCATCCATGGCGGGCGCGCCCTCGATCCTGACCACCGGACAGCCGAGGCCGTCCAACCACGCCAGGTGTCTCGCGAGGCTGCGGCCGGTGAAGGCTGGATCGTCATAGCCGGCGGCCCAGGTCATGAAGGCGGCGTGCTGCTCCGCCATTGGGCCATCGGGGGCGATGCGGTCGCCATAGCGGCCCTGCTCGCGGCGCTTCAGCCGGGGCAGGCGGACCTCGGGCGGAACCTGCAGGAACACCACCAGGCTGATCCGTGGGATCAGGGGATCACCCCAGCCCATCAGCGACCCGGACAGAACCCAGTTCGCCTGGCGGCCGAGGGCCTCCTCCAGGGCGGCAAGGCGCTGCGGCATCGGCTGCGGCGCCTGGAAGGGCGGATCGCTCGGGGCCCAATAATAGGCGTCGGTGTCGATGTGGGCGCAGGCCAGCCGCGCCGCCAGGGCCGCGCCGAGGCTGGTGGTTCCTGAACCCGACGCGCCGGTGATGTGGATGCGGTGACCGGTCATCGCTTGAGCGGGGCGTAGGCCTGGACGATGTCCGGATCGGCGGCGACATTGGGCTTGAAGCTTGGCGCGATCCGCGCCCGGCTCGCTTGCTCGAAGGCGTAGCCCAGGGCGAGCAACCGCGCCTCCGACCAGGCGGGGCCGATGAAGGACAGGCCGACCGGCAGGCCCTGGACCGCGCCCATGGGAACCGTCAGGTGCGGATAGCCCGCCACCGCCGGAGGACTGGAGGGGGAGCCGAAGCTTCGCGCGCCATTGACCGGATCGACGATCCCGGCCGGCGCGCCGCTGGGGACGACCAGGATCTCGACCTGGGCCTCGGCCAGCAGGCGGTCGATCCCGTCCGCCCCGGCGAGCCGAAGGGCCTCGGCCTTGGCCTTCAGATAGGCCGGATCATCCAGGCCAGGGCCGGCCTGGCTACGCTCAAAGATCTCCTGGCCGAACAGGGCGAGTTCCCTCGGGGTGGCGGCGTTGAAGGCGATCAGGTCGGCGAGGGTGCGGGTCTTGACCTTGGCGGGGTCGGTGGACGCCAGATAAGCGTTCACGCCGGCCTTGAATTCGACGCTCAGCACCAGGCTCTCGGCGGCGCCGAGCGCAGTCTCGTCCGGAGCCTGGACATCGACCAGCACCGCGCCCTGGGCGGCCAGCAAGGCCAGGGCGCGCTCGAACACCAAGTCGGTCTGGGGCGTGCGGCCCTTGGGGCCGCGCAGGACGCCGATCCTTGCGCCCTTCAACGCCAGGGGGTCGAGGGCTTTCAGGTAGTCGGTCCGGTGAGCGTCGGCCGTCGCCGTGGCGGGGTCGGCGGGGTCTGAGCCGGCGAGGACGGTCAGCAGGGCGGCGGTGTCGGCCACGCTGCGGGTCATGGGGCCGGCGGTGTCCTGGCTGGCCGAGATCGGTACGACGTGGGTGCGCGACACCAGGCCGACCGTGGGCTTGAGGCCGACAATTCCGTTCAGCGCGGCGGGGCAGGTGACCGAACCGTCCGTCTCGGTGCCGATGGCGCCGGAGGCCAGGGCGGCGGCGACCGCGGCGCCCGACCCTGAGGACGAACCACAGGCGGTGCGGTCAAGGCTGTGCGGATTGCGGACCAGACCGCCCAGGCCGCTCCAGCCGCTGATTGAGCGGGTGGAGCGGTAGTTGGCCCATTCCGACAGGTTGGTCTTGCCCAGGATGACCACGCCGGCCTCGCGCAGACGCGCCACCAAGGGCGCGTCCCGACCCGTGAGGTTGTCCTTCAAGGCCAGGGAGCCGGCGGTGGTGGCCATCGGGTCAGCGGACTCGATGTTGTCCTTCAGCAGGATCACAACCCCATGCAGCGGGCCGCGCACCCGGCCGGCCTTGCGCTCGGCGTCCAGTGCGCGGGCCTGGGCCAGGGCGTCAGGGTTGAGCGTCAGGACGCTGTTGAGGGTCGGGCCGGCGCGATCCAGCCGGGCGATGCGATCCAGATAGAGCCGGGTAAGGGCCTCGGCGCTGGTCTGGCCGGCCGCCATGGCGGTCTGCTGTTCGGCGAAGCTGGCGAAGGCGAGGGGTTCAGCCTTGGGGCTCGCCGCCTGGGCGCACCCGCCCAACGCTGCGGCCACAATGATCCCGCTGATGAACTTTCGCATGCTTGCGCCTCCCCACGGCCGCCATTGGATGGCGCCTCGGGGCGGAAGGCCAGACATGTCGAGGGCCGCGCCGGGGGAGGCGCGGCCCTGCATGTTCCGTCGGCAATGGGGACGTCGCCGGCGGCAACGGGAAGGGGGTCAGTGCTTCAGAGCGTCGCGGGCGGCGTCCTTGAGGTCGCCGACGCCTTTCTGGACCTTGCCCGCCGTCTTGTCGGCGGCGCCTTCAGCCTCGAGCCGTTCATTGCCAGTGGCCTTGCCGATCGCCTGCTTGGCGGAACCCACGGCCTCCTTGGCGGCGCCCTTGATGGTGTCCTTGTGCATGCGGGGTCTCCTTCGTGTGGGGTCCCTGCAATACGTCCGGGCGGCGCGCCGGTTCCGCGGCGATGGCTAGAGCAGATCGGCCAGGGTCGGCTCCAGGCCCAGGGCGATGCGGCCGCCGATCTGGGCCGCGCGGTCCCAGTCGAAGACCACATGGCCACGCATCATCTGCACGTCCCGCAGGTGGCGCTGGAGGGGGGAGGTGAGGAAGCCCGAACTGGCCCCCGCCGCGCCCGCCAGGCTGTTCACCGCGACATTGGCCATGCGCACCACGTCGGCCGCCGCCAGCCGGATGGCGGCGAGATCCGCGTTGGCCGCCGGTCCGCCCTGGGCGCCGATCCGCTCCAGGGTGGCGATGGCGTCGGCCCAGACCAGGCGCGCCGCGCGGACCGTCGCCGTCGCCTCGCCCAGCCGCAGGTGGATGGAGGGCAACTCGGCCGCCTTCACCCCGCCGCCATAGGCCTGCTGCTTTTCCTGCATGCGTCGGGTGAAGACCTCCAGCGCGGCCTCGGCCGCGCCCAGGGCCGGGGTGCAGGCCACCAGCGCCAGGGCCGCGTTCAGCGGCCAGCCGACATTGGAGCCGGGAGGGAAGGCCTCGCCCGGCGTCTGGCCGAGCTTGGTGCGCCAGGCCTCCAGGGTGCGGTGCTCGGGCACGAAGACGTCGCGGACATGGATGGTGTTGGAACCGGTCGCGCACATGCCGGCCGTATGCCAGACGTCCTCGATCTCGACGTCGGCGATGGGCAGGACGCAGAAGCGCGGGCCCATGCCTTCGGGATCGACCCCGGTGACCATGGCCCAGTCGGAATGCATGACCCCGGTCGCCCATTCCCAGCGGCCGGTGAGGCGAAAGCCGCCCTCGACCCGGGTGAGCTTGCCGGTAGGGGCGAGCGGGGCCGGCGCGCGGGGCGCAGGGCCGGCGGCGAACACCTCCTCCTGCAGGCGGGGATCGAAGCGGCACAAGAGCCAGCAGTGCAGGGCCAGGAAGGACAGGGTCCAGGCGCTCGAGGGGCAGCCCTGGGCCAGGCGACGGGTCGCGTCATAGAAGGCGGTGAAACCCGCCTCCGCTCCACCCCATCGGCGCGGCGTCATCATGCCGAGGAACCCCGCCGCCTCAGCCTCGGCGACGGTGGCGTCGGGCATGCGGCGCAAGGCTTCGGCCTCGGCGGCCCGGGCAGCGAGCCGCGGGACCATGGCGTCGACGGCCGCCGAGATGGCGTCAGAATCCATGGCGCGCCAGCCAGTCCGCCACCGTGGCCACCGCCGTCGGCAAAAGGTCGCGACGTTCGACGTAGTAGTGGTCGGCGTCCTTGATCTGCACGATCTCCTTGTCCTTGGAGCCGACGGCGTCGAACAGGCGCTGGGCGTGGCTGGGCGTGCAGGCGAGGTCCGCGGTGTTGTTGATCACCAGCACCGGGCAGGAGATGCGCTGCGCATTGACCACGCCGTTCGCGCGGCTCTCGTCATAGCTCCACTGGGACAGCCAGGAGCGCAGGGTGGTGAAGCGGCCCAGGCCGACGGGCCCGTCATTTGCGATCTTGGGCTCGCCCAGATAGCAGGTCCCCGGCCGGCGGTCGGAGGGATCCTGGGCCGGGTCGGTCCAGCGCACGTCGCACATGGTGCCATAGACCACGAAGGGCCGCTCGGCGTCCGGCTCGCCGGAGGCCTTCAGCTCGGCCAGGGTCTGCTTGACCCGGGCGGTGATGCGCCGGTTGCGGGCGATCTGGGCGGCCCGGAACTTGGCCACGAACTCGGCGGAGTAGGGCGGCTGGTTCGGGCAGTCCGGAGCGTAGATGTTGAGCTCGCGGTCGCGCTCGAAGGGCTTGTCCTCGTCCAGGATCGAGGGGTCCAGCCATTCGGTCATGGTGATGGAGCGGCTGATGTGGGCGGCCAGCAGCAGGATCCCGTCGGCGGGCTCGAGCCCGGCGCCGACCAGGTCGACGGCGTCGCCGGCCGGGGTGTCGGTGAGCGTCGGGTGCTCGGCCTGGTCCTGGTAGAACAGGGACAAGGACCCGCCGCCGGACCAGCCGCCCAGGACCACCTTCTCGTAGCCGAACCGGGTCTTCAGGTCCTTGATGCAGGCGCCCAGGTCGAGGACGCACTTCTCCATGATCAGGGCCGTATCGTTCCCGCGATAGCGCGGGTTGCAGTAGATGACGTGGTGGCCGCCGTAGGCCAGGGCGTTGACCAGCGGCAGGAACGAGCCGCCGCCCACCGGATGGCTGAACACGATCGCGGTCTTGGACTCCCCCGTCTCTGGGCGGATGCGCATGCACTCCACGAAGACCTGGCCGGTCGGGCCGCCATAGACCTCCTTGAGCCGGCTCGTATCCGCATGAACGAAGCCATAGGGCTCGCGCACCACCGCCATCTGATCCTCCCTGACCGTCCAGGGCGCGCTTGCCCTGACCTTATTTTTGAGTATCAAATCAGGAAAGCTGATTAGAAAGTCAATTCTGTTGTCAAAGACCGCCACCGTCGTCGCTCTGGGCAAGGGGGAACGCACCGCCGCCCGCATCCGCGAGGTGGCGCTGGACCAGTTCTCCAGGCTGGGCTTTGAGCGGGTGACCCTGTCCGGCATCGCCGAGGCCGCGGAGGTCAGCCAGCCGACCCTGCACTATCACTTCCGCGACAAGGACCACCTGTGGCGCAGCGCCATGCTGGAGCTGGCGGCGGTGATCCGCGACGAGGAGCGGCTGTTGAAGGCGGCCCGTGACGCCCCGCCGCTGACCCAGCTGCGCATGGCCATGCGGATGTTCCTGGAGGTCAGTTGGCGTCACCCGGCGCTGGGCCGGATCATCGCCCTGGAAGGCATGGCCGGGGGCGAGCGCCTGGCCTGGCTGAACGAAAACCTGACCGGCGCGCGCAACCGCCGCCTGGCTGAGCTGGCGCGGCGCGCCATGGCGGCCGGCGAGCTGAAGCCGTTTCCGCCTGAACTGCTGGTGGTCACCGTGCAGGCCGCCGCCGTCGGCGCGGTCAACCTGGCGCCCCTGCTGCGCAGCGAGTTCGGCTACGAGCCCGACACGCCAGAGGGCCGCGCGGCGCACGAGGAACTGATCTTGAACGCCCTGATGCAGGGCCTGGTCGCCGACAGAAGCGGCCGCGATGCGGAGGAAGCCCCATGACCCAACCGAACGGCATTCACCACCTGGCCTTCATGGCCTCGGACATCAAGAAGCACATCGCCTTCTTCTCGGAGGTCATGGGCTGTCCGCTGGTGGCCATCTTCGACATGCACGGGGTGCCGGGCGCCCTGCACGCCTTCCTGCGCATGAACGACCACGGCTATTTCTCGATCGTGCAGATGCCTCAGGTGGCCGATATCCCCATCGAGATCGGCAAGACCCACGCCGGGTCCGGCGGCCTGCCCAGCGCGGCGGGCACCCTGCAGCATGTCGCCTTCCGGGTGGATACGCCGGAACAGCTGGTGGCCATGCGCGACCGGATCCGCAGCCATGGGATCAATGTGATCGGCCCCATCGACCACGGCATGTGCAGCTCGATCTACTTCGCCGGCCCCGACCAGATGACCCTTGAGGTCGCCACCTCCGCCGAGCCGGTCGACCCCGCCAAGTGGATCGACCCCGCGGTGCTGGCCAAGGCCGGGATCTCGCCCGAGGAGGCCGCGCGCTTCAAGGCGCCGACCGCTTACACGGGCCCGAGCCCGGTGCCGCAGCCGGCCTATGACCCGGCCAAGCCGCACATGGTCTATCCGCCCGAGGTCTATCAGCAGATGCTGAAGATCCCCGACGAGGTGCTGACCAAGTCGGCCTCCTACACCGCCCCGCCGGTGGGCGAGCCGGCCTGATCGCCCCAGCCTGAACCTCCAAAAGAAAACCCCGCCGCGCGGACGCGGCGGGGCCGGAAAATCCGGGAGGGGAGGGGAACTTAGAACTGCTTGCGGACGGTCACGAAGACCTGGCGCGGAGCCGCAGCCAGCAGGGTCTGGCTGTCGCCCGAGTTGGAGAAGCCGTTCGAGCCGATGGTCGAGATGTACTTCTTGTCCAGCAGGTTGGTGACGTTGGCCTGGATCTCGAGACCCTTGGTCAGGCCCTCGCCCTGGAACCGGTAGCCCAGGTTCAGGTCGAAGGTGGTGACGCCCGAGACGCTGAGGTCATTGGTGTAGGTGATGAAGCGCTTGCCCGTGTAGTGGGCGTTCAGCGCGCCGAACCAGCCGTCCTGGTCGTAGGCCAGGGACAGGTTGGCGACCGACTTCGGCGCGTCGGGCAGGGTCTTGCCGCTGATCTTGGCGACCAGGGCGCCGGAGCCGTTGCGCACGTCATCATCGAACTTCGATGAGTTGTAGGCGTAGGAGCCGAACAGCGACCAGGCGTCGTTGATGCTCCAGGTGCCCGCGGCTTCCAGGCCGTTGGTGGTGACGCTGCCGACATTGGACAGGACGCTGGGATTGCCGGCGACGCCCGAGCCCGAGGCCGTGGCCAGGAGGCGGTTCTCGAACTTCACGTGGTAGGCGGCGATGACGCCTTGGAAGTCCGCCGTGCGGAAGCGCCAGCCGGCCTCGACCGTCTTGGAGGTTTCCGGCTTCAGCTTGGACTTGATGGCGTCAAAGCCCGGCTGGGTGGTCGAGAACGGCCCAGCGGTGGCGGCGCTGACGAAGGCGCGCAGGTTCTCGGTGTAGGAGCCGAACAGCTCGCTGTTGTCGCTGAGCTTGTAGTTGACGCCCACCTGCGGAAGGAAGCTGTCCTTCGACTGGATGGCGCCGGAGTTCACCAGCGGGCCGTAGCCGTCCAGGAACTTGGCCTTGTTCTCGACCTTCAGGGACTTGAAGCCGAAGTTGACCTTCAGGGCGTCGGTGACGGTCCAGACATCCTCGACCGAGAATTGGGTGGTCTTGGTGTTGAAGGCGTAGTGCCAGCGGGTCTTGAAGGGGTTCGACTGGAAGGACAGGGCGTCGCGGTTGTTGGCCGCGCGGTCCAGGGCGTAGTAGCGCCGGGCCTGTTCGAAGTCGTTGTCCTCGTACCAGCCGCCCAGGTGGATGGCGTGGGCGCCGAGATTGATGTCGCCGCCGAGCACCAGGCCATTGCGGTCGATGCTGTACTCGGTGGTGCGGAAGGACATGGACGCGTTCGAGGTCGTCGCGCCCACGACGCCAAAGTTCGGCGACGGGTTCAGCGGGGCGTACCAGCTGCCCTGGCCCTTGTTGGTGTGGCCGTAGAGGGTGGCCGTGACCTTCACCGCCTCGCCGAACGGCATCTCACCGGTCAGCGACCACAGCTTGTCATCGCGCAGGCCGCCGGCGTCGAAATAGGCGTCGTCATCGCACTTGATCGGCGAGGGATAGACGTTCGTCCCCGTGCCCGGATCGGACACGCAATAGGCCGGATCGCCCGAGACGCCCTTGGTCAGGTAGTTGGCGAGCGCGGTGTCGGCGACCTGGTTGGCCAGGGCGTAATTGCCCGAGATGTTGTCCCAGCCGTAGCCCAGGCGCTTGATCATCTCGAGCGACAGGTCCTGGTAGTCGTTCTCGCGGCGCTTGGACCAGCCGTAGAAGCCGCTGACCTTGCCCTCGCCGATCGGCTGGACGAACTTGAAGTCGATCTGTTCCTGCTTCTGGACGCCCACGCCCTTCCACTTGTCGGCGTCCTGGTTGCCGTAGCTGATGAAGGCGCGGCCGCCGCTGGGCAGCTCGCCGGTCTCCAGGCGCACGAAGCCGCGGCGCATGTTGTCGGAGCCCAGGGTAGCGGCGACAAAGGCGCCCATCTCGGCGGACGGATCGCGCGAGGCGAACTTCAGGGTGCCGCCCAGGTTGGACGACGAGGCGGTGCCGAGCGCGCCGGAGCCTTGAGCCAGCTCAACGGCGCCCAGGTCTTCCGACATGATGGCGCGGCTGATGTGCAGGCCGTTGTGGTTGCCGTAGCTCATGTCGCCGAGCGGCACGCCGTCGAGGGTGAAGCCCAGCTGGTTCTGGTTGAAGCCGCGGATCGAGATGCGGGTCGACCACTCATAGGCGCCGAAGGCGTCGGCGGACTGGAAGTTCACGCCGGGCAGCTTCTCGACCAGCTTGATCGGGCTGGTGCCGGGGGCGGCCTGTTCGACTTCCTGGATAGCGATCTGCTGGACCTGGCGGCTCTCGCCCTTGCCATAGACCACCAGTTCTTCGACGGAGGCCGAGGCGTCGGCGGCGTCGGCGGCCGCCTCGGCGGCGAAAGCCTGGCCCGAGGCCAGGAGGAGGGCGCCGGCGCAGGCGCCAGCGAGAAGCTGTTGTTTCATGTTGTCATCCCCTTCGGCCCGCCGGGAGAGGGCGGGCGTTGCGGGTGAGCTAGCGCTGCTATGCGACACTTGGGCGACGAGCCTGCGTCGGATCGGTGAAGCTTCCGCCGCCTCGCGGGCGTTGCGTATCAAGCCCCGGACCGCTATCTCCGCACGCGAATTCCCTTATTCCGACGAGCGAGCCGAACGCCCCATGGCGCAGCAGTACATTTTCCAGATGCAGGGCCTGACCAAGGCCTATCCCGGCGGCAAGAAGGTGTTCGAGAACATCTGGCTGTCGTTCTACTCCGACGCCAAGATCGGCGTGGTCGGGGTCAACGGCTCGGGTAAGTCGACCCTGCTGAAGATCATGGCCGGCCTGGACCAGGAGTTCCAGGGCGAGGCCAAGGCCGCCGACGGCGTGAAGATGGGCTACCTGGAGCAGGAGCCGCACCTCGACCCGGCCCTGAACGTCTGGGAGAACGTGATCGCCTGGTGCGAAGAAAAGAAGATCTTCGACCGCTACAACGCCATCGCCGCCGAACTGGGCGACAACTACACCGACGAACTCATGGAGGAGATGACCGCCCTCCAGGAGAAGATCGACGCTGGCGATCTGTGGGACATCGACAGCCGCGTCGAGATGGCCATGGACGCCCTGCGCTGCCCGCCCAACGACTGGGCCGTCGACAACCTGTCCGGGGGTGAAAAGCGCCGCGTGGCCCTGGCCCGCCTGCTGCTCAGCAAGCCCGACATGCTGCTGCTGGACGAGCCGACCAACCACCTGGACGCCGAAAGCGTCGCCTGGCTGCAGCACCACCTGGAAGCCTTCCCGGGCTGCGTGATCCTCGTCACCCACGACCGCTACTTCCTGGATCAGGTGACCAAGTGGACCCTGGAACTCGACCGCGGCAAGGGCATCCCCTACGAGGGCAACTACTCCGGCTGGCTGGAGCAGAAGACCAAGCGCATCGTCCAGGAGCAGTCCGAAAGCGAAGCCCGCCAGCGCGCCATGACCCGCGAACTGGAATGGGTTCGCTCGGGCGCCAAGGCCCGCCAGGCCAAGTCCAAGGCCCGTCTGGCCGCCTACGAGGAAATGGTCCGCGAGCAGGAGAACGCCCGCCAAGCCCAGACCTTCGCCACCATCCAGATCCCGCCGGGCCCGCGCCTGGGCAATGTGGTGCTGGAGGCCGAGGGTCTGTCCAAGTCCTATGGCGACAAGGTGCTGTTCAAGGACCTGTCCTTCCGCCTGCCGCCCAACGGCATCGTTGGCGTGATCGGCCCGAACGGCGCCGGCAAGTCGACCCTGTTCCGGATCATCACCGGCCAGGAGCTGCCGGACGCGGGGACATTCCGCCTCGGCGAGACCGTCAAGCTGGCCTATGTCGACCAGAGCCGCGACGCCCTCGACGCCAGCAAGACCATCTGGCAGGAGGTCTCCGGCGGCCTGGACATCATGTTGGTGGGCAAGCGCGAGATCAACACGCGCTCCTATGTCGGCTCGTTCAACTTCAAGGGCGGCGACCAGCAGAAGAAGGTGGGCCTCTTGTCCGGCGGTGAGCGCAACCGCGTCCACCTGGCCAAGACGCTCGCCACTGGCGGCAACGTCATCCTGCTCGACGAACCGACCAACGATCTGGACATCGAGACCCTGCAGAACCTCGAAGAGGCTCTGGAAGAGTTCGCCGGCTGCGCCGTGGTCATCAGCCACGACCGCTGGTTCCTGGACCGCCTGGCCACCCACATCCTGGCCTTCGAGGGCGACAGCCACGTGGAATGGTTCGAGGGCAACTTCGAAGCCTATGAGGAAGACAAGAAGCGCCGCCTCGGCGCCGACAGCCTCATCCCCCACCGGATCAAGTTCCAGAAGTTCGGGCGGTAGGTCTAAGCGAACCGCACCCTCGCGGTGCGGTTCAAGCTTGCGGAGTGTACAAGGCCAGGTAGAGTTTGGCCATGAGTATCCTCACCGCGACCCGTTTTGGCGACACCCTGGTGGGCGGCGGTGACGATGACACCCTGACCGGCAGCAACGGCTCTGACAGCCTGTCGGGCGGTGGGGGCGCAGACACGCTCTATGGCGCCGCGAGCTTCGCCTCAAATTTCGGCTTCGACACCCTGTCCGGCGGGGCCGGCAATGATCGCCTGGACGTGACCCAATACGCATATGGCGGCGGCGTCCTGCACGGCGATGCGGGGGATGACACACTGATCGGCGGCGGCGGGGAGAATACCGAATTCCTTAACGGCGGGGCTGGCGATGACTTCATCGACGGCAAGGTCAGCGAGACCTCCTTCATCTTCGCCACCTATTCTGCGGCGACCTCAGGCGTGCGCGTGGACTTGTCCGTCACCGGGGCTCAGGCCGTGGGCGGCGGGCAGGGCGTGGACCAGATCACACGCGTCAATGGCGTCATCGGCTCAGCTTACGCCGACACGCTCATCGGTGGCTGGACCGGCGCGTGGTCGTCACGAGGCTCGGTGCTGCAGGGCGGCGCGGGCGACGACTATCTGTACGCCAACGGCCAGAACTCGACTTTGCGCGGGGACGCCGGGAACGACACCCTGATGGGCGGCGGAGGTTATGACACCGCCGACTACGGCCCTTCTGCGACGGCGCGCTATGGCTACAGCGGCTCCGAAGCCACCGCCGGCCTCACCATCGACCTGCAGGTGTCCACGCCGCAGGCGGTAGGCGGCGGCCTGGGGGTCGACCAGTTGGTCTCCATTGAGAAGCTGCTCGGGAGCGCCTTTGGTGACACCCTGTCCGGATCTTCGGCCGCCAATGAAATCCGCGGGAGCGATGGGGCGGACAGTATTCAGGGGCAGGCGGGGAACGATTATTTGCTGGGCGAGGCTGGCGCCGACAGCGTCCTGGGCGGAGACGGTGATGACACGGTCTACGGCAATGACGGCGCAAGCTACCTGCGCGGAGACGCAGGCGCCGACCAGCTCGCCGGCGGCGCCGATTTCGACGACATCAACGGCAACATGGGCAATGACACCGTCCACGGTCTTGGTGGCGACGACTGGGCTGTCGGCGGCAAGGACAATGACCTGCTCTACGGCGACGCCGGCTCGGACATTGTCTACGGGAACCTCGGGAACGACACCTGCTATGGCGGCGAAGGGGATGACGTCGTGCGCGGCGGGCAGGGCGACGACTCGGTCTCCGGCGACGCGGGGGGCGACTGGCTGAGCGGGGACCGGGGCAATGACACCCTGGCCGGCGGCGCTGGAGCGGACACCTTCAACTTCTTCGCAGGCGCCGGTGGGGACCGGGTGACGGACTTCAATGCGGCGGAGGGCGACAAGGTCCGGATCGAGGGCGGCGCAAGCTACGCCGTGCGCCAGGTCGGCGCCGACACCATCATCGACCTAGGCGGCGGCGACACCCTGACCCTGGTTGGCGTGAACAGCTCAAGCCTGCCGGCGGGGTGGATCTTCTCAGGCTAGCCAGCTTGGAGGCTGGTCAAACTCCAAGCTTCAACTAAGAATTGACTGACAAAATTCAGCGCGTTCGGCGCGCAATTTTCAGCCGCTTGATATTGCAAGGGAAACGCCTTGGCCGACATCGTGGGGACTTCCGGCTCCGAAAGCCTTTCGGGCTCCTCCGGCAATGACAGCATCGTGGCAGGTGGCGGCACCGATACCGTCTATGGCGGCGATGGTGCAGATACAATCACCACCACCGGCTACACCGGGAATGGACCCACGCTCAACGGAGATGCAGGCAACGACAGCATCAATGGCGTCGGGTACATCGACGGTGGTGGCGGGGACGATACCGTGTCGTCGGTCGGCCTAGGTCAATCGGCCTTTGTGACGGGCGGCGCGGGCAACGACCTCATCCAACTCGGCGTCGGCAACGCCATGGGGGGCTTGGGATCGGACACCATAACAGGCGTCTACAGCATCAATGGATTTGGCGACGAGGGGAACGACTCTCTCGCAGGCACGGGTGAGCTATTCGGTGACGCTGGAAACGATACTCTGGCAGCGTCTGGAACGGCCTCCATCGCTTGGCTCCGTGGCGGAACTGGAAATGATAGCCTCCTTGGGGGCGACCGGAATGATTTCCTCTATGTGGGATCCGGCGAGAACACCGCCATGGGCGGCGCCGGAGACGACAACTTCGTCATGATGCAGGGGCTGGGAGACACCAACGCCCAGCATACCGGCCAGATGACAGCGGACTCGCTCGGCGACAACATACTGGATGGCGGCGCCGGCTTGGACACCGTCTGGATCGCCAGCCCCTCCAATGTCGAGGTTCAGGCGCGCGGCGTCGTGGTCGCTGATCTGGCGGCGGGTGAAGTGCGGGTGACCGACCTCAAGATACTCCTGTCGGGCTCCTGGCAATCCAGGCCGTCGGTCACCTATCACGTCACCAGCATTGAACACCTCGTCGGGGGAGATGGTGATGACAGCATGGCGGGCTCCGGCGCCTCCGAGAGGTTCGAGGGCGGGTTGGGGAATGACACCATCAACGGACGGGGCGGTGACGACGAGATATTCTTCACCGGCGACAACGCGGCCCGGAGCAATCTCGGGTATGGCGGCGACGGCGCCGACAGCTTGTACGGCGGCGGCCAGGACACCCTCTATGGCGACGCCGGCAATGACCAGATTTCCACCAGCCTATACGCGTCCGTCGCCTACGGTGGCGACGGAGCCGACACCTTCTACAACAACGGAGCCAGTTCAATCTTCGCCGGATTGGGTGATGACGTCATCGAGTCCTATGGGGCCAATGCTTACCTGCGTGGCGATGAAGGTAACGACACCATCCGCGGGGGAGTTGGCTTCGACGACATCAACGGCAACATGGGCGACGACACCGCCCACGGGAACGCTGGCGACGACTGGGTCGTCGGGGGCAAGGACAACGACCTGCTCTTTGGCGACGCTGGCGGCGACATCGTCTACGGCAATATGGGCAACGACACCTGCTATGGCGGCGACGGGGCCGACATCGTGCGCGGCGGGCAGGGCGACGACAGCGTCTCCGGCGACGCCGGCGCCGACTGGCTGAGCGGGGACCGGGGCAATGACACCCTGGCCGGCGGCGCTGGAGCCGACATCTTCAACTTTTTCGCAGGCGCCGGTGGGGACCGGGTGACGGACTTCAATGCGGCGGAAGGCGACAAGGTCCGCATCGAGGGCGGGGCGAGCTACGTCGTGCGCCAGGTCGGCGCCGACACCATCATCGACCTAGGCGGCGGCGACACCCTGACCCTGGTTGGCGTGAACAGCTCAAGCCTGCCGGCGGGGTGGATCTTCACGGGCTGAGAGAGTCGCGCAGACGCAGCCGAATCAACCTTCAATTGAGGTGTCTTGATATTGTCGGCGAGCGCGTGCTCGCGTGCCGAAGCGAATTGGGGAGCGTGACGTGAGCACCATTACTGGAACCTCCGCCGCGGAGAGCCTGACGGGCACATCGGGGTCCGACAGCATCAGCACGGGCGGCGGCTCCGACGCGGTCGCTGGCGGCGATGGTGCGGACACCATCGTGGCGTCCCGGGACCTCAACGCCTCGCCCCTGCTGCTCGGGGAGGACGGCGCGGACAGCATCTCGGGCGTTGGCCGCATCGATGGGGGCCTCGGCGACGACACGATCTCGATGTCGGGGGTCGGGCTGGCCTCCGCCTCGGCGACGGGGGGCGCCGGGAATGACAGTATCTCGGCCGACGGTGGCTACCTCCGCGGGGGCGATGGCGCGGACACGATTTCCGGGCTTGGGGCGACGTCGATCCGCGGCGACGCCGGCGCCGACGTGATCACCGGCCGGGGTTACATGTACGGTGACGCTGGCGCGGACACCATCACCGCCAGTGACGTCTTCGGCTTCGCCGCCCTCTACGGCGGCTCAGGCAATGACAGCCTCGTTGGGGCGTCCGGCAATGAGTATTTCTACGTCGGTTCCGGCGACAACACCGCGAGCGGCGGCGCTGGCGACGACCAGTTCAGGCTGATGATCAACCTCGGGGACTCGCTGCCGGATCGAGAGTCCGTGGCTCCCGGAACCTCCATCGGTTCGAACACGATCGATGGCGGAGATGGCTTCGACCTCGTCACGTTCTGGGGCGGAGACGGGCTGAGTGAAGCGGTCGCCGACGTCAATGCGGACCTTGCGACTGGCGAAATTCGCCTGACCAACGTCCAGGTTCGGGTTTCGGGTGTCCTGCAGGCGCAGGCGTCAGTCACCGAGCGGGTCTCGAACATCGAGGCCGTCACAGGCGGCGATGGCAACGACAGTATCGCCGGCGCGGCCGGCGGCGAGCAATTGACCGGCGGCGCCGGCAACGACACGATCAACGGCCGAGGCGGCGCGGACTACATCTCGTTCGCGGGCGACCCCAGCAGCTATCACAACCTCGGTATGGGCGGTGACGGCGCCGACACCCTCTTGGGCGGCGGCCAGGACACGCTCTATGGCGACGCCGGAAATGATCAGATCATAACCGGCCTGTACGCCAGCGTCGGGTATGGCGGCGATGGATCAGACCTGATGGTCAGCCACGGCCGCAGCTCGATGTTCGGCGGCCAGGGCGACGATGTCATTCGCAGCGAAGGCACAAACGACTACCTGCGCGGCGACGAAGGCAACGATCAGATCACCGGCTCTGGCGGCTTTGACGACATCAACGGCAATATGGGCAACGACACGTTGAACGGCTCCAGCGGTGACGACTGGGTGGTCGGCGGCAAGGACGACGACTATGTCGATGGCAGCTTCGGCGACGACATCGTCTACGGCAACATGGGCAATGACACCTGCGTCGGCGGCGAAGGCGCCGACATTGTCCGAGGCGGTCAGGGCGACGATATCCTGTACGGCGCCGGGGGCGCAGACTGGCTCAGCGGGGACCGGGGGAACGACACCCTTTATGGCGAACGGGGCGCTGACACCTTCAATGTCTTCTCCGGGGCCGGCGCGGACCGGGTGATGGATTTCTCCGCTTCGGAAGGCGACAAGGTCCGGATCGAAGGTGGGGCGAGCTACGTCGTGCGCCAGGTCGGCGCCGACACCATCATTGACCTAGGCGGCGGCGACACCCTGACCCTGGTGGGCGTGAACAGTTCGACCCTTCCGACGGGGTGGATCTTCACCGGCTGAGGGACCTCAGATGTCGAACTTGACGCCCTGGGCGAGCGGCAGGTCGCGGGAGTAGTTCACGGTGTTGGTGGCCCGGCGCATATAGGCCTTCCAGGCGTCGGAGCCGCTCTCGCGGCCGCCGCCGGTCTCTTTCTCGCCGCCGAAGGCCCCGCCGATCTCGGCGCCAGAAGGGCCGATATTGACGTTGGCGATGCCGCAGTCCGAGCCTTGGGCCGAGAGGAACAGCTCGGTCTCGCGGATGTCGTTGGAGAAGATCGAGGAGGCCAGGCCGGCGGCCGTGGCGTTCTGCATCGCGATAGCGTCGGCCAGGTCCTTGTAGCGCACGACATAGAGGATCGGGGCGAAGGTCTCGTGCAGCATCGGCCCGGCCTGGGCCGGCATCTCGACGATGGCCGGTCGGACATAGACGCCGTCGCGGGCGACCCGCTCGCCACCCTGGACCACACCACCTGCGGCCTTGGCTTCAGTCAGCGCCTTTTGCATGCCCTCATAGGCCTGCTCGTCGATCAGCGGACCGACCAGGGTTCCGGCCTCGCGGGGATCGCCCACCGGCACCGAGGCATAGGCCGCCTTCAGGCGCGGGATCAGGGCCTCGGCGACATCCTCGTGCACGAACAGGCGGCGCAGGGTGGTGCAGCGCTGGCCCGCCGTGCCCATGGCCGAAAACGCGATACCGCGCAGGGCCAGCTCCAGGTCGGCCGAGGGGGCGATGATGGCGGCGTTGTTGCCGCCGAGCTCCAGGATGGCGCGGGCGAACCGCTCGGCCAGGATCGGCGCGACCGCGCGGCCCATGCGGGTGGAGCCGGTGGCCGAGACCAGCGGAACCTTCGGGTGCGACACGAGCGCGGCGCCGACCTCGGGCCCGCCCTGCAGCACCACCGACAGGTTGGCGGGCGCGTCGCCGAACCGGGCGAGGGCCTTCTCGAACACGGCCTGGGTGGCGATGGCCGTCAGGGGCGTTTTCTCGGACGGCTTCCAGACTACGGGGTCGCCACAGACCAGGGCCAGCGCCGCATTCCAGCACCAGACCGCCACGGGGAAGTTGAAGGCTGAAATGATCCCGCAGACGCCCAGGGGGTGCCAGGTCTCCATCATCCGGTGGCCCGGCCGCTCGGTGGCGATGGTCAGGCCGTGCAGCTGGCGCGACAGGCCGACGGCGAAGTCGCAGATGTCGATCATCTCCTGGACCTCGCCTAGGCCCTCGGAGGTGATCTTGCCGGCTTCCAGGCTGACCAGGCGGCCGAGGTCGGCCTTGGCGGCGCGCAGTTCCTCGCCGAACAGCCGGATCAGTTCGCCGCGACGCGGGGCGGGCACGGTGCGCCAGGCGCCGAAGGCGGCGTGCGCGGCGTCGATAGCCGCCTTGGCCTCATCCACAGTATGGGCCCGCAGGGTGGCGATCACCGCCCCGTCGATGGGCGAGCGCGCGACGACGCCCTGTCCCTCATGGTCGGCCAGGGTCACACCCAGGCGGGCGAGCACGGCGCGGGCGTCATCAGCGGGCTGGGCGGTCATGCGGAATCTCCTCAGGTGCGCTCAATACCCCACCGAACGGGTCCGGCGAAGGCGTGCGCTGACAGGCAGGCTGGAGGTGTTGGGTCAGGCGACCTGGGCGAGCTGCGGCTGGGCGGCGGGGGGGGTCCCTTGCGCGTAGGCCTTGCCGAACCGGTTAGCCAGGAAGTCGGACAGAGCGATCTCCTCCTGGCGCACATAGCCCTGCTGCGGCAGCCGGCCGGCGGCCAGAAGGTCGAGCACGGTGCAGATGCCGGCGGCGGTGGTCACCTGGATCGCGCTCCAGAAGCCCTTGCCGTGATGTTCGCCCAGCACGCGGCCGGCATAGCTCTCCTGCATCAAGCGGCCACCCCGCCAGCCTGACGCCGTGACGAAGAACACCACCACGTCCTGCTCGGTGCCCGGCACCGCGCCTTCCAGCACATCCTTCAGCAGGTCGCGGCGGGCGCGCAGGTTGAGGTCGTTCAGCAGGGTGCGCATCAGGCCGCAGTGGCCCGGATAGCGGATCGACTTGTAGTTCAGGTTCTTCGCCTTGCCGGCCAGCACTTCGGCGAGCGAGCCCAGGCCGCCGGAGGTGTTGAAGGCCTCATAGGCGACGCCGTCCAGGCTGAAGGTCTCCAGCCCTTCGAGCGCCGGCAGCTCGCGGATCTCGCCGTCGACCAGGGCCTCGCAGGGCTCGCAGTACTCGTTGATCACGCCCTCGGTGGACCAGGTCAGATTGTAGCCCAGGGCGTTGGAGGGGAAGCGGGGCAGGGCGCCGACGCGTAGGCGCAGCTCCTCGACCTTGTCGAAGCCGCGGGCCAGCTCGGCGCCGGCGATGGAGATGAAGCCGGGCGCCAGGCCGCACTGGGGAATGAAGGCGCCCTTGGCGGTCTCGGCCAGGGCCTTGACCTTGCGGGTGGTGGCCACGTCCTCGGTGAGGTCCAGATAGTGGCAGCCGACCCGGGCGGCGGCCTCGGCGACCTTGCCGGTCAGGTGGAAGGGGGCGGCGGACAGCACCGCGAAGCAGCCGGTGAGCGCGGCGTCCAGGGCGGCGGGATCGGTCATGTCGGCGACGCGCGTCGTCACGCCGCGCAGGCCCGCGCAGGCCTCAAGCGCCTGGGCTGAACGATCGATCACCGTGACGGCATAGTCGCCCGTTTCCGAAAGCATCTCGGCGATGACGCCGCCGATCTTGCCGCCACCGGCCACCACGATCCCGCGCATGCTGAAGTCCTCCCAAGCGTTGAGGCTTGACGGTGCGATGCGGAGCTGTCGATGTGAACAGTCAGACCGTCATATTCGCGCAGATGACCTGGGCAGATCGCCAAGTATGGATGACGAAACGCAGATCGACGCCCGCGACCAGGCCCTGATCCGGCTGCTGGAGGCGGATTCGCGCCTGCCGACGGCGACCCTCGCGCGCCGGCTCGGCCTGTCGCGCACCACGGTCCAGGCGCGCATCGACCGGCTGGTGCGCAGCGGGGTGATCGCCGGCTTCACCATCCGGCTGGGCGAGGGGCTCGCCGCCCGGCGGGTGCGTGGCCACGTCCTGGTCACCGCCGCGCCCAAGGCGGCGCGCCAGATCGAGGCCACCCTGCGCGCCATGCCCCAGGTCGAGGCCCTGCACTCGGTCTCCGGCCCCTTCGACATGATCGTCATGGTGGCCGCGGGCTCCATCGAGGAGTTGGACCGGGTGATCGACGAGATCGGCCTGATCGAGGGGGTGGAGCGCACCACCAGCTCGATCATCCTGTCGACCAAGATCAGGCGCTGATCATCAGGCGCTGACGGGGGGCTCCCCGATCCGACGCAGGGGCGACAGGGCGCCGATCAGCGGCATGAGGCAGAAGCCGCCTGCGGCCAGCGCGATGGCCGCGCGGGGGCCGATCTCGCCGCCTAGCCATCCCCCGCCCAGGGCGCCCAACACCATCAGCCCGCCGGCGCTGGCCTGGAACGCGCCGCTCACCCGACCCAGCACCGCCTGAGGCATCAGGGCCTGGCGCAGGCTGGTCATCAGCACCATGGCCGCCACCCCGAAGGCGTCGCCGCCGATCTGGGTCGCCATCAGGACCAGGGTCGCGCCGGTCCGGTCGCTCGGCGCCAGGGCGATGGCCAAGGCGCTGAGGGCAAAGGCGACGAGGGCCACAATGATCGCGGGTCCCATGCCCATCCGGCGCGCGAGCGCGGGGCCAAGCCAGGCGCCGATCAGAGCGCCGACGCCGCCGCAGGCGATGGCGAGGCCCATCAGGCTGGTCGGCAGGGCCAAAGTCCGCAGGACGTAGAGCACATAGAGCGCGCCGAAGACGCCGCCCGCGAGGCCTTGAACCATGGTCATCAGCAAGAGCGGCCGGACCACCGGCTGATCCCAGGCCAGGCGCAGGCCCTGGGTGATCCCGGCGGCCTCATGGGCGTGCGGCTCCGGCGGCGGCTCTTGTCCCCGGATGGCCCCCAGGAACAGGGCCGAGACCCCGTAGGTCGCCGAGGTGAACAACAGGGCGAAGGGCGCGGCTAAGACCTGGAAGATCAGGCCGGCCAGGGCCGGGCCGCCGATCTCGGCCAGGGACTCGGTGGTGGCCAGCCTGGAATTGGCCTCGACCAGGCGCTCCGCCGGCACGAGGCCGGGCAGGTAGGCGTGGCTGGCCATCTCGAACACCACGCTGCAGGCGGCGATCAAGCCGGCGACGATCAACACCTGGGGCAGGGACAGAAGGTCCAGGGCGGCGGCGATGGGCACGGTGACCAGGGCGGCCAGGCGGGCGAGGTCGGCCCAGACCAGGATCGGCCGCCTGGGTCGGCTGTCGACAAAGCCGCCGGCCGCGAACCCCAGGACGAGGGCGGCGGCGCCGGCCATGGCGGACAGGGCGCCCAACGCCAGGGGCGGGGCGGCGAGGGTGGTGACCGCCAGGATCGGCAGGCCTTCACGGGTGATGCGGGCGCCGAAGGCGGAGACGGCCTGGGCCGCCCAGAGGCGGGCGAAGCCGGGGTCGCGCCAGAGCGCGGGCGGGGAGGTCATGGAGATGTCCGATGAAGGCGCATGCAGGGGTGCCGGCCACGGTGAGCCGGCGGCGGTGGGCCTGATGTTTTCGCCGCCCGCCGCGGCCCACCTGAGCGACCAGGGTCCGGGGCGGGGCGGAAACTGTCAAGCCGCGTAGCTGGCCGGTGACACTTCGGCGCGGCGCTGTAGTGTGCCGGCCACAAGCCTTCCGGGGAGTCTTCATGCGCCGCCTCTTGTTCGCTGCCCTTGTCGCCACGCCGTTACTGACGACCTCCGCCCAGGCGGCGGAAGACGCTCACGTCCGGGCGCTCGCCGCCGGCTACAAGGCGAACTTCCTCTGCTCGGATCTGTTCAACGCCGGCCTGACCGAGGCCCAGGCGACGGAATGGGACCTGGAGGGGATCTATCCCGAGTACCAGACGGTGATCCGCACCCTGGAGGCCAAGGTCGACCGGCAGGCCAGGACCGTCAGCGTCGCTTTTGATCCCAAGTTGCCGCCGCGCCTCGCCGCCTGGCGTCCGGGCCTGGGCTGCACGTCCCTGCCCATCGGCGCCGGGCCGGATGCGATCGCTGCCCTGCCGAAGCTGAAGATCAAGCCGCCCTCGGCGGTGGGCAAGGCCTGGCCAGATGGCGATGAGGGCGCGACGGCGACGCCGCTGGCCCCGGTCGCCGCGGCCCTGGATCAGGCGATCTCCAAGGCCTTTGATCCCGCGGTCCAGGGGGAGGGGCCTCGCACCACCGCGGTCCTGGTGATCCGCGACGGAAAGATTGTCGCCGAGCGCTATGTCGAGGGCTTTGGGCCACAGACGCCGCAGCGCACCTGGTCGGCGGCCAAGAGCATGACCGCGACCATGGTCGGCCGCGCGGTTCAGCTGGGCAAGCTGAAGGTCGACACCCCGGCTCGGGTGCCGGAGTGGCCGGCGGGGGATCCCCGCCGCGCGATCACCCTGGCCAACCTGATGCACATGAACAGCGGCCTGTGGACCGACGGTCCGGGCAACCGCACGGACGAACTCTATGCGGGCGGCGCGCTGGTCACCCAGACGGCCACGGTCATGCCCCTGGAGGCCGCGCCAGGAACCCGCTTCCGATACGCCAACAACGACACCCTGCTGGCCATGCGCAGCGTGCGCGCGGCGATGGGGGACGGGGAGGCGGCCCTGAACTTCCCGTTCCAGGAAGTCTTCTGGAAAATCGGCATGTTGCACACGGTTCCTGAGACCGACTGGCAAGGCAACTACATCCTCTCCAGCCAGGTCTGGACCACAGCGCGGGATCTTGGCCGGCTTGGGCTGCTCTACATGAACGACGGCGTCTGGAACGGGGAGCGCCTGCTGCCGCAAGGCTGGTCGAAGTTCGTGGCCACCCCGGCGCAGACCCAGCCGGATAGCGGACCGGGCTATGGCGCCTTCTTCTGGCTGTATGGCGCGGCGCAGGGCCTGCCTGCTGACACCTATGTGATGAACGGCAACCGCGGGCAGTACGTCTTCATCGTGCCGTCCAAGAACACGATCATCGTGCGCCGTGGCTTCGACAAGGCCGGCGCCAAGGCCTTCGACCTCGCCGGTTTCGCCCGCGAGGTGCTGGCGGCCCTGGAGGCGCGGTAGGGCAGGACAGGCCTGGCGGGGCTCGCTAAGACGGAGGCGACGCCAGACTGGAGAGCCCGATGTCCCAAGCCCCCCTCGTGCTGATCTCGCATGAGATGCTCAAGCCCATGCAGGCCGCCCTTGAAGGGCAGGGCTATCGGGTGGCGGGGCGTTGGGCCATGGAGGGCGTGGAGGTCGGTGAGATCCGGGCCATCGTCCATGCCGGCGAGATCGCCCTGACGCCCGAGTTCCTGGAGAGCTTGCCAGCCCTGAAGCTGATCGCCTGCGTGAGCGTGGGCTATGACGGGGTCGACGTGGCCTGGTGCCGGGCGCGCGGTATCGAGGTGACCCACGCCGACGGCCTGAACGCCGAGGACGTGGCTGACCATGCCGTCGGTCTGATCATCGCCTCCTGGCGCAACATCGTGGCCGGCGACCAGATCGTCCGCGCCGGCAAGTGGCGCAATGACGACCGCATGGGGCCGCGCCCCGGCCTGAAGGGCCGCAAGGTCGGGATCATGGGCCTGGGCCATATCGGCCAGGCTGTGGCCACCCGGGTCGAGGCCTTCGGCATGCAGGTTTCCTGGTGGGGGCCGCGCCCGAAGGAGGCGCGCTGGCCGCGCGCCGAGAGCCTGCTGGCCCTGGCCGCCGACAGCGACATCCTGGTGGTCGCCTGCCGCGCCGACGCCTCCAACCGTAAGGCGGTGGACGCCGAGGTGATCGCCGCGGTCGGCCCCCGCGGCCTGATCGTCAATGTCGCCCGCGGTTCGATCATCGACGAGGACGCCCTGATCGCGGCGCTGAAGGACGGTCGCCTGGGCCGCGCGGCCCTGGACGTGTTCTCGCCGGAGCCGACCTCGGCCGAGCGTTGGGCCGATGTGCCGGGGACGGTGCTGACGCCGCATACCGCCGGCTCGACGGTGGACAGCGTGCCCAAGATGGTCGCCCAATGCCTGGAGAACCTGGCCGCCTTTTTCGCCGGCAAGCCGCTGGTGACGCCGGTTCCGGACTGATCAGGAGGTCCCCATGGCCAAGGTGCTCGGGATTGGTGGCGTGTTTTTCAAGGCTGAGGACCCGGCCACGCTGGCGGCGTGGTACGACAAGGTGCTGGGCTTCGGCGGCGGCGACTGGTCCGGCGCCATGTGGCCGCACGGCGACCGCGGCTATACGATCTGGTCACCGTTCAAGGCCGATACGACCTACTTCGCGCCCTCGACCGCCCCGTTCATGGTCAATTTCATCGTCGATGACCTGGATGGCGTGCTGGCCCGGGCCGCCGCCGCGGGGGTCCATCCGACCGGTCGCGACGACAGCGACGAGAACGGTCGCTTCGCCTGGCTCATGGACCCGGCCGGCCTGAAGATCGAGCTGTGGGAGCCAAAGTCGGGCGCTTGACATAAAGACATAAAGATATCTTTATGTGCCTATGAGTCTGACGAGTGGCAAGGCGGTCGATGTGCTGCGTGCGGCGGGGGAGCCCAGCCGCCTGCGCATCCTCGCGCTCCTGGCCCATGAGGAACTGGCCGTCCTCGAACTGTGCCGCGTTCTGGACCAGTCGCAGCCCCGTGTCTCGCGCCATCTGAAGCTGTTGGCCGAGGCCGGCTTGGTCGAGCGGTTCCCGGATGGGGCCTGGGTCTTCTATCGCCTGGTCGCCACCGGCGACGCGCGACGCCTGACCGACGAGATCCTGCGCATGGTCGATCCGGCCGATGACGTGCTGCTGCGCGACATTGAGCGCCTGCAGGCCGTGCGCGCTGAACGCTCCGCCGAGGCGGACGCCTACTTCGCCCGCAACGCCGCCCGCTGGGACGAGATCCGCTCGCTCTATGTAGCCGAGGCGGCGGTGGAGGGCGCGATCCTCAAGGCCGCCGGGCCCGGCCCGTTCAAGCGACTGGTGGACCTGGGCTCCGGCACCGGGCGCATGCTCACCCTGTTGGGCCCGCACGCCGAGACGGCCGTCGGCCTGGACCTGTCCCAGCAGATGCTGAACATCGCCCGCGCCCATGTGGCCGAGGCGGGGCTGGAGCGCTGCGAGCTGCGCCACGGCGATATCTTCGGCACCCGTCTGCCGGGCCAGAGCGCCGACCTCGTGGTGGTCCACCAGGTGCTGCACTATCTGGGCGATCCCGGCGCGGCCGTGCGCGAGGCCGGCCGGCTGGTCGCTGAGGGCGGCCGGCTGATCATTGTCGATTTCGCCCCGCATCACCTTGAGTTCCTGCGGGAATTGCACCAGCACCGCCGCCTGGGCTTCGCCGAGGCCGAGATGGAGCGCTGGGTGCACGAGGCGGGCCTGGCCAAGATCCGCGCCACCGCCCTGCCGCCCGCCCGTCACGACGGGCTGACCGTGAAGATCTGGACCGCCGAGCGCGTCCGCAACCCCCACAGGAGCGCGTCATGACCGCCACCGCCCTCGGACCCGTCGCCCGCGCTGGCGCCGGCCTGGCCAAGCGGCCGTCCGTGTCCTTCGAGTTCTCTCCGCCCAAGGGTCCGAAGAGCGAGGAGAGCCTGTGGGAGGCCATCCGCCGCCTGGAGCCTCTGAACCCCACCTTCGTCTCGGTGACCTATGGGGCCGGCGGTTCGACCCGCGACCGGACGCACCGCACCGTGGTGCGGATGCTTAAGGAAACCACCCTGAGGCCGGCCGCTCACCTGACCTGCGTCGAAGCCAGCCGGGCCGAGGTGGACGAGGTGATCCAGGACTATTGGGACGCCGGCATCCGCCATATCGTCGCCCTGCGCGGCGACCCGCCTGGCTCGCTGGGCGGCGCCTATACGCCCCGGGCCGACGGCTACCAGAACGCCACGGAGCTGACCGCCGGCATCAAGGCGATCGGCGATTTCGACGTCAGTGTCGGGGTCTATCCGCAGATCCACCCCGAGAGCCCGTCCGTCGATCACGACATCGAGGTTCTGAAGGCCAAGGTGGACGCTGGGGCGACCCGGGCGATCAGCAACTTCTTCTTCGACATCGACGGCTACCTGCGGTTCGTCGAGCGCATCCGCAAGGCCGGCGTCACGATCCCGATCCTGCCCGGCATCATGCCGGTGAGCAGCTATGAGGGGCTGAAGACCATGTCCCACCGGATCGGCGTCACCCTGCCGGCCTGGCTGGGCAATCTGTTCGAGGGGCTGGACCAGGATCCGGAAACCCGCAAGTTGATCGCCGCCTCCGTGGCCGCCGAGATGTGCGCCAGCCTGCTCGACGAGGGCTATAGCGACTTCCACTTCTACACCCTGAACCGGGCGGACCTGGTCTATGCCATCTGCCGGGTGCTGGGCGTCCGCGAAGCACCCACCGAACCCGCCACGGAGGTCGCGGCATGAAACGCATCCTGATCGCCGCCGCCGCCCTCGTCGCCCTGCCGGCCCAGGCCCAGGGGCCGGCGTCCTGGACCACGCCCACCGCGCCCTTCAAGGTGGCGGATAACCTGTACTATGTCGGCTCGGCCGGTATCTCGGTCTGGCTGATCACCACGCCCCAGGGCCACATCCTCATCGATGGCGGCATGCCGGGCGCGGCCGTCCAGATCGAGAAGAGCATCACCGAACTGGGCTTCAAGCCCAAGGACGTGAAGCTGCTGCTGGCCACCCACGCCCACATCGACCACGTTGGCGGAACCGCCGACCTGAAGGCCGATACCGGCGCGCAGCTGGTGGCGATGGCGCAGGACAAGGCCGCCCTGGAGACCGGGACCTATCCCGGCTCTGAGGACGTGAAGGCGCTGAACTTCAAGCCGGCCAAGGTCGACCGCGTGATCCGCGATGGGGAGGTCCTCGCCTTGGGCGGCGTCAAGCTGACGGCGCACCTGACGCCGGGCCACACCGCCGGCTGCACGACCTGGACGTTTCCCGTGACCGACCAGGGCCGCAAGCTGGACGCGCTGCTCTATTGCAGCACCAGCGTCGCCGCCAATCGGCTGGTCTCGAAGACCCGCGGCCCGCAATATCCCGGCATCGTCGACGACTACCGCAAGGCCTTCGCCAAGCTGAAGACCCTGAAGGCTGACATGTTCCTGGCCCCCCACGCCGAGCAGTTCGGCCTGGACGCCAAGCGCACGAAACTGGGCCAGGGCCCGAACCCGTTCGTCGATCCCACCGAACTGCAGACCCGCGTCGCGGCGTCGGAGGCGGACTTCCGCCGCGACCTCGCCCGCCAGGAGGAGGCCGCGAAATGACCGCCAGAGCCGACCGCATCGCCAAGCTGAAAGAGATCGCCAAGCAGAGGGTCCTGATCCTCGACGGCTCCTGGGGCGTGATGATCCAGAAGCGCAAGCTCGACGAGGCCGACTATCGCGGCGACCGCTTCGTCCACCACAACGGCCAGCTCAAGGGCAACAACGACCTGCTCTGCCTGACCCGGCCGGACATCGTCACCGAACTGCACGACGCCTATTACGGGGCCGGCGCCGACATCTCCGAGACCAACACCTTCTCGGCCACCTCCATCGCCCAGGCCGACTACGAGCTGGAAGAGGCCGTCCGCGACATCAACCTGGCCGGCGCGCGCCTGGCCCGCGAGGCCGCCGACCGCTGGACCGCCAAGGAGCCGCACAAGCCGCGCTTCGTCGCCGGCTCCATCGGGCCGCTGAACAAGATGCTGTCCATGTCCTCGGACGTGAACGATCCGGGCGCCCGATCGGTGACCTTCGACCAGGTCTATGAGGCCTATCGCGAACAGATGATCGCCCTGCACGAGGGCGGGGTCGACCTGTTCCTGATCGAGACCATCACCGACACCATGAACTGCAAGGCCGCCATCAAGGCGATCATGGACCTTGAGGACGAGGGCTATGAGCCCCTGCCGATCTGGATCTCGGGCACCATCACCGACCGCTCGGGCCGCACCCTGTCGGGCCAGACGGTCGAGGCCTTCTGGAACTCGGTGAAGCACGCCAAGCCCTTCGCGGTCGGCCTGAACTGCGCCCTGGGGGCCGAGCTGATGCGGCCGCACATCGCCGAGTTGTCCAGGGTCGCCGAGACCCTGGTTAGCGCCTATCCGAACGCCGGCCTGCCGAACGCCTTCGGCGAGTACGACGAGGAGCCGCACCAGACCGGCCACGAGCTGCATGAGTGGGCCGAACAGGGCTTGGTCAACATCCTCGGAGGTTGCTGCGGCACCACCCCCGACCACATCGCCCACGTGGCCAAGGCCGTTGAAGGCATGGCGCCCCGGCGGATCCCTGAACGTCCGAAGGCCATGCGCCTGGCGGGCCTGGAGCCCTTTGAACTGGCATGAGACCGATCTTCGTAAACGTCGGCGAGCGGACCAATGTCACCGGCTCGGCCAAGTTCCGGAAGCTGATCGTCGAGGGCGACTACACGGCCGCCCTGGACGTCGCGCGCCAGCAGGTCGAGGCCGGCGCCTCGGTGATTGACCTCAACATGGACGAAGGCCTGCTGGACAGCCGGCAAGCCATGGTGACCTTCCTCAACCTGGTCGCCGCCGAGCCCGATATCGCCCGCGTGCCGATCATGATCGACTCCTCCAAGTGGGAGGTGATCGAGGCCGGGCTGCAGTGCGTCCAGGGCAAGGGGATCGTCAACTCTATCTCTTTGAAAGAAGGGGAAGAATCCTTCATCAAGCAGGCGACCGCCTGCCTCCGCTACGGCGCCGCCGTCGTGGTCATGGCCTTTGACGAGACCGGCCAGGCCGACACCAAGGCGCGCAAGATCGAGATCTGCGAGCGGGCCTACAAGATCCTGACCGAGCAGATCGGCTTCCCGCCGGAAGACATCATCTTCGACCCCAACATCTTCGCCGTGGCGACGGGGATCGAGGAGCACGACAACTACGCCGTTGACTTCATCGAGGCGACGCGGGCGATCAAGCAGATGCTGCCCTATGCGCGGGTCTCGGGCGGGGTCTCCAACGTCTCGTTCAGCTTCCGCGGCAACGAGCCGGTGCGCCGGGCGATCCACTCGGTGTTCCTGTACCACGCCATTAATGCGGGCATGGACATGGGCATCGTCAACGCCGGCGACCTGCCGGTCTATGACGACATCCCGGCCGAGCTGCGCGAGGCCGTCGAGGACGTGATCCTGAACCGGCCGCGCCGCGATCCCGCGGTCAGCAACACCGAGCGGCTGGTGGACTTGGCGCCCAAGTATAAGGGCGGCAAGTCGGAGGCCAAGGGCCCGGACCTGGCCTGGCGCCAGGGCGATGTCGCCGAACGCCTGAAGCACGCCCTGGTCCACGGCGTCACCGAGTTCATCGAGGCCGACACCGAGGAGGCCCGCCAGGCGGCCGCCCGGCCGCTACACGTCATCGAAGGTCCGCTGATGGACGGGATGAACGTGGTCGGCGACCTGTTCGGCGCGGGCAAGATGTTCCTGCCCCAGGTGGTGAAGTCGGCCCGGGTGATGAAGCAGGCCGTGGCCTATCTGATGCCCTTCATGGAAGCCGAGAAGGAAGGCCAGCCCCAGTCCAGCGCCGGCAAGATCCTGATGGCGACGGTCAAGGGCGACGTCCACGACATCGGCAAGAACATCGTCGGCGTGGTCCTGCAGTGTAACAACTACGAGGTCATCGACCTGGGCGTCATGGTGCCCGCCGACCGCATCCTGGACGAGGCCAAGGCGCACAATGTGGACGTGATCGGCTTGTCCGGCCTGATCACCCCGTCCCTGGACGAGATGGTCTATGTGGCCCGCGAGATGGAGCGCCGGGGCTTCAAGGTCCCGCTGCTGATCGGCGGGGCGACCACGTCCAAGACCCATACGGCGGTGAAGATCGCGCCGGGCTATTCGGGGCCGACCACCTATGTGCTCGACGCCAGCCGGGCGGTGGGCGTGGTCTCGAACCTGTTGTCGGAGACCGAGAGCGAACGGTTCGTCGCCGAGACTCGCGCCGACTACGACAAGGTGCGCGAGCAGTTCGCCCGCGGCCAGACCAACCGCGCCCGCGCCACCCTGGCCGAAGCCCGCGCCAACGCCTTCAAGCCCGACTTCGCCAAGGCCGCGCCGGCCAAGCCGAGTTTTATCGGCACGAAGGTGTTCGAGGCCTGGGACCTCGCTGACCTCGCCCGTCACATCGACTGGACCCCGTTCTTCGCCAGCTGGGAGCTGATCGGCCGCTTCCCGCAAATCCTCGAGGACGACATCGTCGGCGAGGCGGCCAGCGATCTCTATCGCGACGCCACCGCCATGCTGGAGAAGATCGTCGCCGAGCGCTGGTTCACGGCCAAGGGCGTGGTCGGCTTCTGGCCGGCCAATTCCGACGGCGATGACATCGTGGTCTGGACGGATGAGAGCCGCACCACCGAGCTCGCCCGCCTGCACGGCCTGCGCCAGCAGATGGCGAAGGGCGAGGGCGGCCGCGCCAATGTCTCGATCTCCGACTTCGTGGCCCCCATCGGCACGCCCGACTGGATCGGCGGCTTCGCCGTCACCTCGGGCCATGGCGAGGCCGAGCGCGTCGCCGCCTTCAAGGCCGCGGGCGACGATTATTCGGCGATCATGGCCTCGGCCCTGGCCGACCGCCTGGCCGAAGCCTTTGCGGAAGCCCTGCACCGCCGGGTGCGCACCGAGTTCTGGGGCTATGCCCCGGGCGAGGTCTTCGACATCGACGCCCTGATCGGCGAAAAGTACCAGGGGATCCGCCCGGCCGCCGGCTATCCGGCCCAGCCGGACCATACGGAAAAGGGAACCCTGTTCCGGCTGCTCGACGCGACGGCTGCGACGGGCATGGAGCTGACCGAGAGCTTCGCCATGACGCCGACGGCGGCGGTCTCAGGCCTCTATTTCAGCCACCCGGACAGCCACTATTTCGGCGTCGGCCGCATCGAGAAGGACCAGGTCGAAGACTACGCCCGCCGCAAGGGCTGGGACCTGGCGACGGCGGAACGCTGGCTCGCGCCGATCCTGAACTACGATCCGGGGTGAGGTGCGGTGCTCTCCCTCTCCCCTCGGGGAGAGGGTTGGGGTGAGGGGGGCGGCGCCCTGTGCAGCCCCAAAAGAGCTGACCACGAACCACACGAAAAACACGAACGGGGCCGAGCCCGTCCCCAACTCCGCTCATCCCCGCGCAGGCGGGGATCCATGGGGTCTGTCCGCAGCACCCTGATCTAGGGTTGATATTCTTGCTTTGTTCCGGTAGGGTTTTGGAATGAAGCCTGATCCGTCCCTCTTCGACAAGGTCGATGCCGAGGCCGATGAGCGCGCCGATGCTGAGGCTTTGGCCGATGTCGCGGCGGGACGCGTGGTGTCTCATGAAGAGGTCTCAGCCTGGCTGGACACCTGGGGCACGCCTGCGGAAGCGCCGGCGCCTGCTCATTGGTTCAAATAGTCTGGTCCAGGCGGGCGATCGCCGATCTTGAGGCGATCCGGAGGTATATCGAGCAGTTCAATCCCCTGGCGGCGCAGCGCATGGTGCTGCGGTTACGAGCCGCGGCGCTGGGGCTACATGAACATCCAGAGCGGGGCAGGCTGGCCAATCCGCCAGTGCGCGAACTGACGATCGTGGCGCCGTATGTCATCCGCTATGTCGTGGTTGGTGCTCAGGTCGCCATTCTACGCGTGAAGCATGGGGCGCAGGCGCCAGAGTAGCTGTCGCCGGTACCCGACTTGTGGCCTTCATCTCGTCGCCGAGGGAGCGAGAAATGCGCCTCACCACTGCGATCAGATGCACCCTTCTGCTCCGTGGGGCGCAACATCTCGCGGCGACCGGTGACTATGCAGCTGCCGCGATCAGTCTTGAGCGCATCTACGACCTGATCGGGTTCCGGATGCCGTCGCCTGAAGCCCCGATAGAGCTGAATCTGCTGGCCGGGCTGGTTGCGCTGCGCCTAGAGCGTCGTGGCTTGGCGATCCAGTGTGCTGCGGTCGCGGTGACGCAAATGCGGGACGGCAAGGGTCGCTTCACGCCGGCGGAACGGGCGCATCTTGAGCGTTACGCGCGTCAGGTCGGAGATCGCGTGGCTTGGGAAGCCGGCAGGCCGCATCCCTGGTGCGACCATCCTGAGACGCCTGCGCCGCTGTCCGGTCGTGTCAGTGCGCGTCTGCGCGCCCGGTTTCCGTTGATCTCGGACGCGCTTCCTACGCCTTGAACCCATTTGGTCGGTGCGCGCCATGACGACTGCTGGCGCGGCCCCCTCACCCTAACCCTCTCCCGGAGGGGAGAGGGAACGCGCTGGGGCCGAAGCTCTCAGTCCCAGGCTCAAGGGGTTTGACTCAAGTCGACCGGGATAGGGTTGGGGTGAGGGGCGGCCCCCCAAAAGAGTTGACCACGAACCACACGAAAAACACGAACGGGCTTCACTCCAGGCCATGACGGGCCGGGTGGGGCTAGCGCGGTGGCGCCCAGCGTACCGGGAGGCGAAGCTTGCGGCCTTCCGTCGGTAGGCCGTCGGCGTCCGTAGACCGCTGTCGGAAGAGCTTGCAGAGCTCCAGTGTGGCGGCTCCGAAGCCTAGGCCGGCGGGCTCTTCGCGAACAATCGCGCAGTCTGCGAACCTGCCCGAGCCATCCACCAAGCCTTCGGCTACAACGCTGCCTGCGGCGCCCTTGGCCGCCTTTGGGTAGAGCCGCGCGAGGTCCACGGGCGCGGGCAGCTTGGTCCAGATCGGATGCGTGATCATCCCGGGCGTGGGCGGCTCTTGCGCTGCGGCCGCTCCAGCGAGCGCCAGGACTGCGGTCGCAACAACAATTGCAATTCTGATCACCACGCATCTCCGGTGGGTAAGCTGGATGATGCTACCCTGGCGTTTGTCGCCCTGACCAGTCTCTACGGATTGAAGTCTTGCAAGACTGCTTGGATCCCCGCCTGCGCGGGGATGAGCGGAGTGAGGGCGCCCTAACCAGCGTCCAGCTTTGCGATGGCGGCGCGAAGGCGCTCGACGTTGGCGGGGGTGGAGAGGAGGTGCAGGGTCTCCTGGATCGCGTTCCAGTCTATGGCGCGTGCGCCTGGGACGGCTTGGCGTTCCGGCGCGGTTATGGCCGCGATAGGAGGGGGCGGCGGGACTTTCGGCGCCCCTGGCCTCAGCCGAGCTCGGGCGTCTGAATAGCTGATGATTTCCACGGCTGGCCTCCGCCGGTGAATATATGTTCTTAATTTGTTCTCGACAAGTGCGCCTGTTTGTGGGACCTTTCGGGTATCTGCCAACCATTGTGAGGTCCTGAGATGGACAAGGAACCCGGGCGCGCTGCGCCTGCCGGGAAGCGCGAGGCTGTGCACTATAGTGAGGCGCTGGCGCAGGAGATCTGTGCCCGTGTTTCGGAGGGCGAGAGCCAGCACGAACTGGCGCGGGAGGAGGGAATGCCCGCGAGGCGGACCTTCCGGGATTGGGCGCAGCGCTATCCCGCCTTTGGCGAGCAGCTGGATCGGGCCAAGGCCGCCGCCCAGGTGGCGGCCTGGACCAAGAGCCGGATCGCCGAGGACGCCAAGCGTTGGCGGGTGTCGCTTCGGGCGACGCAGCGGGGCGGCCAGCCCACCACCTTGAACGAGGCGGTGGCCGAAGAGGTGCTGGACCGCATCGCCGGTGGCGAGACCGTGCTGAGCATCGGGGCCGAGCCGGACATGCCGTCGGCGGCGACGATCTACAAATGGGCGCGGCAGAACGAGGCCTTCGCCAAGGCCTATGTGCGGGCCAAGGCCATCGCCGCCGACCTGATGTTCGACATGATCTATGACATCGCCTTGGAGGCCAGCGAGGAGACCGTGCAGGCCGACGCCCTGCGCATCCGGGCGCTGCGGGCGCACGCCGCCCAGATCGCGCCGCGCCGCTATGGCCAGTGGCTGCTGGACCGTGCGCCGCCCGACCCGTTCGCGGCCCCGCCTCCGCCTTTGGTGATTTGAGGGGGAGGGGGCTGCTCCCTCTCCCTCGCCCCGCTTGCGGGGAGAGGGTTGGGGTGAGGGGCGCGGCGAGAAGGCTGGGCTGTGTGGTGGGTGGTGTCGTGGTGAAGGTCGGAGCGACGGGCCCCCTCACCCTAGCCCTCTCCCCGAGGGGAGAGGGGACGCGCCTGGTTTTTTGGGGCGGCCGCGTGGCGTAGGGTTCGCGGTGGTAGCGGAGACCCACCATGTTCGATGAACCTAACCGGCTGGCCAGCCTGGTCGCGGCGCAGGATCAGGCGGCGGCGCTGTTTGCGGCGGCGCAAGGGGCGGGGCTGTTGCGGGCGGGGGTGAGCGAGAGCCAGCTCAGCCAGGAGATCCATGATCTGGCCGCGGCGCAGTTCGGGGTCACGACCCATTGGCATCGCAAGGTGGTGCGGGCCGGGGCCAATACGGTGGCGACCTTCTATGAAAGCCCGCCGGAGACGGTGCTGGGCGAGGACGACCTTGTCTTTGTGGATCTGGGCCCTGTGTTCGGGACCTGGGAGGCCGACTATGGCCGCACCTTCGTGCTGGGATGTGATCCTGAGAAGCTGCGGCTGGCTGCGGACCTGGACGCCGTCTGGGAGGCGCTGGCCGCCCTGTGGCGGGGGCGGCCGGACATCACTGGCGCCGAGCTGTATGCGGCGGCCCATCGGGCGGCGGAAGGTCGGGGCTGGCGGTTCGCCGGTCAGATCGCTGGTCACCTGGTCGGTGAGTTCCCGCACACGGACCTGCCCGGCGAGCGCAACGTCTCGCTGATCGCGCCGGTCAATGATGCACCCATGTCGGACAAGGACGCCGATGGGCGGGTGCGCTACTGGATCCTTGAGGTGCACCTGGCGTCGCCGGACGGCGCATGGGGCGGCTTCTGCGAGGCGCTGCTGCGCTGAAGTCGGTTGGGATCAGGCATGAGCCGGGTCGGGCCCATCCTCGGTGGGGATGAGGGCGGGGTCCTGCCGGGCCTCCGTGTGCACCAGGGTCTCGCCGTCCCAGACCTCGACCAGCACCGCCGAGCTGTGGTCCTCCAGAAGTTCAAGGCAGCGCGCGGCGGCGGCGCTGCGGTCGGCCAGTTCAAAGACCTCAAAGGTAAGCGCAGTCCCCCCCGCGTTGCGGGGGTAGAAAATATAACGAGACATGTCGGGGGCTCCGGCCGCAGGCGCTTGGACAGGGGGGGCCGTCGGCGTGGCAGCAGGACAGGGGTAGGCGCTTTGCAGGCCCCGCGTCTGTCGAATTCCGACATTTGAGGTCGAATTCGGATGCTCGCACAACTGAGAATAGTTGGACGGGCTCAGGCCTGGACGATGGCCCCGACATTGCGCAGGCGACGCACCATGCGGGTGGCGTCGCGGTCGATGCGCTCGATCATGGTGCGGGCCGAGGGGCTGTCGAACAGGGTGTCGGGGACGACGACGCCCCAGGAGCGGTCCTCCAGACGACCCAGGGCCGAGAGGGCGCGCAGCTGTCGGCGCAGGGTCTCGCGCGGGACGCCCAGGGTCTCGGCCAGGCGCAGGCCGGTGAGGCGGGGCTCGATCCCGGCGGCCTGGGCGCGGGCGGTCTCGCGCAGCACGCCGATCATCACGAACTCCATCAACAGGCCCTCGAAGCCGACCTCCTCGCGGACCTCGCCGATGGTGCGCAGGACGTGGCGGGTGGCCATGCGCATGGCCGCGCCGGACACCGGCCAGATGGGGTCGATCAGCCGCTCCGTCTTCTCCAGCCCGGCTGCGCCCGCGCTGGCCAGGGCGGCGATGTGGGTGGCCAGGGCGCCCAGATAGGCCTCCAGGGCCAGCAGGAAGGCCTCGGTGACCAGGGAGCCGGTGGGGATGATCAGGCCGGCCTCGGTCTCGGTCACGATCCCCATGTCCACCAGCTGGTTGACCTTGTTGCGGATCGTCTGGCGCGGCAGCCCGAGGGACTCCGCGATCCGCTGGCTGCGGATCGGGCGACGCAGGTCGTCCGGATAGGTGGGATCCAGGGCGGCGGCGCGGACGGAGGCCTCTGGGTTGTCGTCGAGGTGGCCGACATTGGCGTCGATGATGGCGGCGAACACCAGGGCCCGCTGCAGGTCGCCGCCGACGCAGTCCCGCGTCACCCGGATGAACTCCAGGCAGAGCGTCAGGCTCGCAAACGCAGGCGGGGGAACCGGTGTCGACGTCACAGCTTCAGCGTATGGCGCAGAACGGCCGTTGCGTGAAGGGTGACCGGCCCCGAAATGTGGCGCCGGCGCCGCGGGCTGAAGCTCAGAATTTCCAGTCGGCGGCCAGGGAGACGATGGAGCCGTCGCGGCCGCCCCGGGCGCGGACGGCGTCGCCGGCGAACTGGCGGATGACGGTGGCCGAGAAGGTCAGACCCCGGCGCGGCTCCCATTTGGCGCGGGTATAGACCTGCCGCATCATCACCTGGCCGTGGCCCGTGGGCAGGGCGATGGGGTTCTGGGCCGAGTAGTAGAAGCCGTCGGCCTTGGACATCCGGCTCATGGACTGGGCGCCCAGAAAGAGGCTGAGGGTCTCGCTGGGCTTGGCGGTGAGCAGGGGGAACACCGACCAGGCGTTCCCCGGCCAATAGGCGCTGCTGGTGGAGAGGTAGGAGGTGTTGGGGTAGGGGGCGTCGAAGGTCTCCAGCCGGTCATCGCCCTTGCGCCCATCGCCGCTGGTGGCGTCGGCGCGCAGGCTGAAGCGCGGGGTCCAGGCGGCGGTCGCAAAGGTCCAGCCCAGGTCGGCGCTGAGCGCCCAGGCGCGGATGTCGCGGGTCCCGAAACGGCCGGTCTGGCCCACGGCGTACAGGTTGTAGTCGAGGGCCTCGCGGTCGCCATGCAGGCGCAGGCCGAAGGTCTCGCGACGTTCCGGCGCGGTTCCCTCCGCATAGGTCGAGGCGCGGCGCCGGCGCTCCAGCCAGAAGCCGTCGAGCCCGGGGCGGGCGGCGGCGACATAGAGGCCGCGGAAGGTCTCTCCCGGCTGGTCGCGGTCATCGAAGGCGTCGGGGCGGTTGATCACCAGCCGGGTGTCGAACGCGGTCACGGTGATGTCGCCGGGCGCCTTTGCGTCCAGCCGCACCCCATCGAAGCTGCGGCGCAGGTTGTAGGTCTCGCGCACCTCGGAGAGGCGCTGGTCGCCCAGGGGCAGTTCCTGGCGACCAACCCGCAGGCGCAGATTGTCGGTCACGGTGAGGTCGGCGAACAGCTGCTGAAGGTCCGGCGCGCTCTCATCGAAGCTGCGGTCAGGGCCCTTGCGCCCGCCCTCATCGGCCCAGGACAGCTGGCCGAACACCCGCAGATGCTCCCCCAGATGGGCGTCGGCGTGAAGGTAGCCGCGGGTGGTGGCGGAGACCGCGTCGGGCGAGGACGACAGGCCGATCTGGCCGTTGTGGACATTGTCGACGCGCTGGCGCAGCTCACCGCCCAGGGTCAGCCAGGCGCTGCGCTCAGGATTGAGGGGCAGGAACTTGATCTGTTCGCCCAGGGCTGTCGGCGCCGGCGCGGCGGCCATCCAGGCGTAGTCCTCCTCCCAGCGGTGGGACTTGGGCTCGAAGGGGTCGGCCAGGGCCGGGCCGAGCGGCGCCAGGGCCAGCAGACCCGCCAACAGAAGTGCACCCTTGCCCGTCACGCCACGCCCCACACGCCAACGAGGCTGAGAAGCATGGGCCGGGGCCTGGGCCAAGCTGAAACGCGCGGGTTCGACCCGGACCGGGACAATTGGTAGCCTGGGGGCGCCTCAAGATCGGAGATCGCCCATGTACCCCGCCGCCGCCGCCCTGGACCGCTGGCACGCCATGATTGACACCAAGGACTATGCCGGTCTGAAGGACCTGCTGGCCGAGGACGCGGTGTTCGAAAGCCCGGTGGTGCATACGCCCCAGTTCGGCAAGGCGATCACCTACAAGTACCTGGCCAGCGCCATGACCCTGCTGAACAACGGCACCTTCGAGTACCTGGGCGAGTGGCGCTCTGACAGCTCGGCGATCCTGGAGTTCGCCTGCGAGCTGGACGGGATCCGGGTGAACGGCGTCGACATGATCTGGTGGAACGACGAGGGCCGGATCACCCGATTCAAGGTGATGGTCCGGCCGCTGAAGGCCATCAACACCCTGCACCAGAAAATGGGCGAACTGCTGGCGAAGGCCTGAGCCACGCGCGAACCCGTATGCGCCAAGCCTGGCTATATGCTTGACTGTCTCCAACATCGCGAGAACAGCGTGAGGGGGACGAAATGCGCAGATCAAGCTTTGGGGTGACAAGGTGGGCGGGGCTCGCCTGCGGCCTGGTCCTTACGATCGGGGGCGCGCCGGCCTGGGCGCAGTCGGACGACGCCCAGGCCCTGGAGGCGGAGTGGCGCGACTGCACGCAGAACGCGGGCCCAGTGGATCCTGGTCCGCGCATCACCGCCTGCCAGAAGATTCTTGATGAGGGTGAGCTCGACGCCGAATCGCGGGCGCTTTTCCAGGTGAACCTGGCGGCGGCCTACGGGGACGCCGGCCTGATCGATCAGGGGCTGTTGACCTATAGCGCAGCCCTCGCCAGCGCCGTCGAAGACAAGGACGTGCCTCTACAGGCCAAGATCGTGGCGTCGCGCGGGGCCCTGCGCGCGGACGCCCAGAAGGATTACGACGGGGCGCTTCGGGACCTCAACATTTCGGTGCAAATGGCGCCGGCTGACGGCCTCTATCGCGAGCTTCGCGGGGACATCCTTGTGAAGCTCAAGCGCTACGCGGAGGCCGTCGCCGACTACGACCTGCTGCGCCGCCTCACCCCGAGCGATCCCAAGTCCCACTATCGCTACGGTGAGGCCAACCGCCTTCTAGGGGACAACGCCAAGGCGATCGAAGGCTACAGCCGGGCGATCCAGCTCAAGCCAGACTTTTATAGCGCGATCGAGCAGCGCTATCTGCTGCAGACGACGACGCGAGACTTCAACGGCGCACTGGCGGACGCCCAGACCATGATGCGCCTGAGGCCAGCCGAGCCGGCCAACCTGTACTACCGAGGCTGGGCTTACAGTCGCCTGAAGGACTATCCGCGCGCGCTGACCGATCTCAACGCCTACATCAAGGCCGAGACCCAAGTCGCCGATGGCTATCTGGAGCGCGGCATTGTTTATGCCGCGCAGAAAAACGCACCCCTGGCTATCGCCGACTTCAGCCAAGCCATCCGCCTGAGCCCCACCCTCACCACCGCCTACATGCGGCGCGCGTCGATGAAGCTGGAGCTGAGAGACTTCCCAGGCGCCATAGCGGACCTGGATGTCGCCGTGCAGCAGGCGCCCGCACTGGCGCTGAACTACAACAACCGCTGCTGGGCCCGGGCGTTGTGGGGGCAGGGGCTCGATCTCGCCCTGGCCGACTGCGACGCCGCGATAAAGATGCGGGACACCAGCATGGCGCGGGGCAGCCGGGCGATGGTGCGCCTGCGGCTGGGCCAGCCGCAGCTCGCCTTCGACGACTATGAGGCCTCGCTGAAGCTTTCAGCCAATCCGCCAGCGAGTTCGCTCTATGGGCGGGGGCTCGCCCACATGCGGCTGGGGCGTGTCGCAGAGGGGCAGGCCGACATGGCCGCCGCCCTGGCGAAGGATCCGGCGGCCGCGGAGTACTTCCAGAGGGCCGGACTGGCGCCGTAGCGCCACCCGGCTCAGGGCGAGGGCGCGGCGGTGGTCTGGCCGCTCTCCGACGGCTTCACTGGCTGGGACGCCGGGGCGGGGAACCGTGTGCGGGCGTCGTTGAAGATCTGGCGCGCCGTGGCGGTCTCGTCGCGGCCGATCCAGCGCCAGTGCCAGGGCTCGTAGACGACGCCCTGGAGATTGCCGTCTGGAAAGGACAGCTCGAAGCCAAACTTGGGCGCGTTCGCGATCAGCCATTTGCTGGCGGCCGTCGCGCCAAAACATTGCTCGACCACGCAGGCGGGGGCCTTGCGATCGGCGAAGTCGACCGCATAGCCGGTGGCGTGTTCACTGAAGCCGGCGGGCGCCACCTGGCGGGCGCGTTCAGCGGCGGTGAGGCTGGGGGCTCCCCCCGTGCAGAACAGTGTCCGCTGCCGCTGGGCCGAGCGGTGGCAGGAGACCACATAGAGGGTGGTGATCCCGTCGGCGCGGGCCTTGGCCATCAGGGCGGCGAGATCGGGCAGGGCCTCGCGGTTGGTCCGGCAGTTTTCGGCGACGGATGGCGGGCTCGGCGCCAGGGCCTGGGCGGACACGCCCGCATAGGGCAGGTGGCCGAGCAGCCGTCCATCACTTCCGACGGGCTCCAGGGCCTTGCAACGGTCCTGGGGCGGGGCCGCGGCGCTGGTCGCTATGCCCACGGCCACAGCCGTCAGCCCGGCCGCAAACCGTCGCCCTCCACTGTTCCGCGCCACGTCCGCCCCGCACGCTCAGCCGCCTGGGAGACAATTTGTCACTACCCAGCCGAGCTTGGCAATTCGGAAGCGGCAGGAAGGCGCCTAGCTGCGCGGGCGCGCCGGTGGCGGCGGCGCGCAGTGACCGGCGCGGGCCTGGACGACGTAGAACAGGGCGCGGCTTTCGGCGAATTCGCGGTGGGCGGTCATGGGACTGACGGGCTCGCCGGTCATCAGGCTGAGAGCCTGGGCGGGCGCGGTTGCGGCCGGGGCCAGGGCCTCGCGGTTCCAGGCCGACAGCTGGCCGGCGCAGGCCGCAACGGTGGCGCTGGCGACCTGGTCGGCCGGATCAGAGCTTCCGGCCAGGCTGTAGGCCCAGCGGTGCAGGCAATCCTCCAGCGGGGCCGAGGCGTCGGCCGCCGCCGCGCTGGGCGCGGGAACCCCGGCGGCGGGCTTGGCGTCCGCGGTCTCAAAGGGGGTGCACAGGCCCTTGACCCCCGCCTGCGGCCCGCAGGCCGCGAGCGGGGCGAGCATCAGCGCGATCATCGGCGCGCGCATCAGCGGCAGACCCGGACCTGGTCATAGAACAGGCGGCCACGCTCGTCATAGAACGGGCGGCTCTCCATGTGGCAGCGGGCCGAGGCCGAGCGGTAGTAGGTGGGCCGGGCCGCGGAGCGCTGGCCGGTGTCGCACTTGGTGCGGGCCAGCTGGTTGCCGACCACCGCACCGCCGAGGCCGCCGATCACGGCGCCGTTCTTGTGGCTGACCGCGTTGCCGACCAGGGCCCCGCCGATAGCCCCCAGCACCGTGCCGGTCACCTTGCGGTCGTGGGCCCGCTGGTCGCAGTAGGTGCGGGCCTGCGCCTGTTCAGGCGCGGCGATGGCCGGAACCGCCAGGGCGGCGGCCAGGCCGGCGATGGTGAGATAGCGACGCATGGGGCGTCCTCCTTCGCTGTAGTCCCTCGGGCGTTCTCAACGCGCGAGCGCGCATTGGGATGCGCGGAGGCTTGATCCAGGTCGGGACAGGGGCGCCTGCGCCGGGCTAGGCTCGCGGTGTCATCGACAGGAGGACGGCATGGCGCGGCATATGGAACGGCATCTGGTGGCGCGGATCGGCTGGCTGCGCGCCGCCGTGCTGGGGGCCAATGACGGCATCGTCTCCACCGCCAGCCTGATCGTGGGCGTGGCCGCCGCTAGCGCCACCCGCCAGCCGGTGCTGGTTGCGGGCCTGGCCGGACTGGTGGCCGGCGCCATGTCGATGGCCGCGGGCGAGTACGTCTCGGTCAGCTCCCAGTCGGACACCGAGACCGCCGACCTGGCGCGGGAGAAGGCGGAGCTGGCGGCCGACCCGGACGCCGAACGGCGCGAGCTGGCCCAGATCTATGTGGACCGTGGCCTGGACCAGGCCCTGGCCGAGCAGGTGGCCGACAAGCTGATGTCTGGGGACGCCCTGGCGGCCCACGCCCGGGACGAACTGGGCATCTTTGAGCACACCGCCGCACGGCCGGTGCAGGCGGCCCTGACTTCGGCGGCGACCTTCAGCGTCGGCGCGGTGCTGCCCCTGGGCGTGGCGGCGGTCGCGCCCCTGCCCAGCCTGACCTGGAGCGTCAGCCTGGCCTCCCTGGCCTTCCTGGCCCTGCTGGGGGCGGTGGGCGCCCGGGCCGGCGGCGCGGACATGCTGAAGGCCACCTTGCGGGTGACCTTCTGGGGCGCCTTGGCCATGGCGCTGACCGCCGGGGTCGGGGCCCTGTTCGGGGTCAGCGCGGCCTAGGTAGCCGAGGGGAAGCGGCCGGCGAAGGCGAAGCTCGAGACCGGATTGCGGGGGCTGGGGTTTTCCCGCGCCTGCAGGGCCTCGGGCAGGTCCTCCTTCTTGCCCGGATAGCCGACGGCGATGGCCGCCTCGAGCTTCACGGTGTCGGGGACGCCGAGCTCGGTCTTGGCGCGGGCGAAGTCGACGCCGGCCATGCCGTGGGTGATCAGGCCCTGGGCGTGGGCCTGCAGCGCCAGGCTCGCCCAGGCGGCGCCGGTGTCGAAGTTGGGCGTGGGCGACGGCATGGTCGGCGGCTGGCCGGGGAAGCCCATCAGGGTGAAGGAGCCGACGAAGACCAGGGCCGAGGCGTTCTGGGCCCAGGCCCGGTTGCCCTCGTTGAGCAGGCCGACGAACAGCTCCCAGTCGGCGCTGTCGCGCAGGGCGTAGACGAAGCGCCACGGCTGGCTGTTCATGCAGGACGGCGCCCAGCGGGCGGCTTCGAACAGCCGCATCAGCTCGGCCTCGGGCAGGGGCTTGGGATCGAAGGCGCGGGGCGACCAGCGGTCGATGAAGTGAGCCTCGATGGCGTGGTCGGCGGTGCGGGTCATGGGATCTCTGGTCTCTAGGTCTGTTCGGCCGCCAGGATGGCGCGAAGCTCGGCCTTGGCGATCTTTTCAAGGGTGGAACGGGGCAGGCTGTCCACCAACCGCACCTGGTGTGGGCGCTTGAAGCTTGCAAGGCGGTCAGCGCAGGCGGCCGCGATGCGGTCGGGCAAGCCCTCCGCCTGGCCGGGCTGGGGGATGACGAAGGCGACGGGGGCCTCGTCCAGCATCGGGTGGCGCATGGCGACCACGGCGCACTCAGCGACGCCGGGGACGGAATTGACTACGCTCTCGATCTCGGAGGCCGCGACGTTCTCGCCGCCGACCTTCAGCATGTCCTTGGCCCGGTCGGCGAAATAGAGATAGCCGTTCTCGCCCAGCCGCACACGGTCGCCGGTGATGAACAGGCCGTCGGGGCGGAAGGCCTTGGCGGTGGCCTCGGGGTCGCCCGCGTATTCCAGGAACAGGGACACGCCGCGGATCCCGCCGACGAACAGGTCGCCGGTCTCGCCCGGCTTCACCGGGTTTCCGTCGTCGTCGAGCACGTGGATGGCGTAGGCCGGGTGCGGCCGGCCCATGGACATCGGCGCGTCGGGCTGGTGGACGCTGCCCACCGTGCCGTGGGTGATGGTCTCGGTCATGCCCCACCAGCCGATGGTCTTGACCCGGAAGTGGGCGTCCCAGCCCGGCGCGCAGATCCCGTTGCCCCACAGGCGATAGCTGTGGGTGTCGGGCACGGGCTGGCTCATCAGCGCCTTGACGCAGAAAGGCACCATCGAGGTCCAGGTGCAGCCGTGCTTCAACGAGGCGGGCCAGAAGCGGCTGGCCGAGAAGCGGGGCTGCAGGACGATGGTGGCCCCGGCCCACAGGCTGGCCAGCACCGAATAGGCCTGGGCGTTGGTGTGGAACAGCGGCAGGTAGACCAGGTGGACGTCTGCAGCCCGCAAGTCCTCGTTCTGCGCGCAGAGCCGGCCGCCCCACAGGGCGTTGGCGTGGGTCCAGAGCACCGCCTTGGGCCGGGCCGTGGTGCCGGAGGTGTACTGGATCGCGAACGGCGCCCAGGGATCGTGCGGGCGATCCGCCAGGGTCTCGCCATCGAGGGCGGAGAAGGGCTCGTAGCCGGGGCTGTCCCCGGCGGGGGCGTCGCCATTGTCCGTGGCGGTGACCACGTACCAGCCAAGGTTCGGGGCGGCCTGGGCGACCAGGGCGGCGAACCTGGGCTGGGTGATCGCGCCCACCGCGCCGGAGTGTTCGGCGAAATAGGCGATCTCGTCGCGGGCGGACTTGGCGTTTGTGGTCACGGCCACGGCGCCGGCATAGGCGCAGCCCAGCCAGGCGATAACCGACTCCGGGCAGTTGTCGAGGTGGACCAGGACCCGGTCGCCGGGCTTCACGCCGCGCGCCTGCAGGCCGGCGGCGAAGCGGCGCAGGGTCTCAGCGAACCGGGCGTAGGACCAGGTCTGGCCCTCGCCCTCGAAGGGCTCCCAGATCAGGCAGGGATGGTCGCCGCGGGCCTTGGCCTGATCCTCGATGAGGGTGCGGATATCCATGCCCTCGAAGGGGGTGAGCGGGCGCGGGGTCATTGGACGGCTCCGTCGAGATCGGGGGTGAAGGCGCCGCGCCGGACGATCTCGTCGGCGGCCTGGGCGGCGATGGCCTCGCCTTCGGGGTTGGGGACGCCAAGGCCGCGGAGCAGCAGGGCGCACATCTGTTGAGCCAGGGTGACGGCGACCGTCGGATTGGGCTCCTGGACAATGCGGATCAGCGACAGCTGGGCCACGCCCATGACCAGGAGCACCGCGCTTTCGGTGGTGGGCACCTGGAAGCGACCTGCGGCGATGCCTTGGGACACATCCTCGACCAGGCCCTGGTTCAGGGGGGTGGAGAGCGACACGTGGCCCGAATAGATTCGCACCAGAACGCCCGCGCGCTCCGGATCGTCCAGAGCGTAGCGGAGATAGACGCAGACCGCGCGGGCCATCCGGTGGGCGGGGTCCTGGATCTCGGCGTTGGCCCGGTGGACCGCATGTTCCACCCGGGCGCGGACATCGCCGGTGACGGCGCGCACCAGGGCCTCGCGGTCGTCGAAGTGGTTGTAGAAGCTGCCCTTGGAGACCTCGGCGGCCTGTACGATGTCGTCGATGGCCACGGCGTCCACCGGCCGCTCACAGAACAGCCGGCGGCCAGCGGCGATCAGCGCCGCCCGCGTGCGTTCCGACCGCTCGCTTCGCTTAACCCGTTCGCCCATCTGATCGCCCCGAGTCGTCTCTGCCGACCTTCCTTGCGCGTCGACGCCGCGGGAGGAAAGGGCCGACGTCACGCGGGCGTCGGCGCCGGGACGCCCAAGGCCTGCGCATAGGCGTCCGACAGGGCCGAGGCCTCGCCGGCGCCGAAGACGTAGCGGTCTGGGCGCACCAGGACGGCGCTGCAGCCCTTGGCGTCGAGCCAGGCCTTCACCGGCCCGGCGAAGGGCGCCAATTCAGCCGCCGCCAGGGGCACGGCGCGCACACCGGCCGGCGCGATGCCTGCGCCGATCAGCCAGGCGCCGGCGCCCAGCACGTC
>NZ_JBHTLQ010000025.1:0-58214 GCF_042679085.1 Phenylobacterium conjunctum
ACCGGCGCCCCGTGCCGAACCGGCCCCGCCGGCGGCCGCCGTCGCCACCCCGCCGGCGCCTGCGCACGAGGCCGAGATCGATGATGAGATCCAGGATGGGGACGACGAGGGCGACGCCCCGTCCCTGGCCGACGGCCCCACGCCGGCCCCGGCCATCCGCCAGCCCAAGCCGACCCCGAAGGAGTCCGGCCGCGAACTGCGCGAAGCCCAGGGCGCCTTTGACTTTGTGCGTCCGGCCGGCGGCTTCACCCTGCCCGAGCTGGCCATGCTGGCCCGGCCCAAGCCCCGCGCCTCGATGTTCGACGAAGGCGCCCTGCGCCAGAACGCCCAGCTGCTGGAAAGCGTGCTGGCCGAGTTCGGCGTGCGCGGCCACATCGACCAGATCCGCCCCGGCCCGGTGGTCACCCTTTATGAGCTGGTCCCCGCCGCCGGCGTGAAGTCGGCCCGGGTCGTGGCCCTGGCCGACGACATCGCCCGCTCCATGTCGGTCACCGCCTGCCGCGTCGCCGTGGTGCCGGGCCGCAACGCCATCGGCATCGAACTGCCCAATGCGCGTCGCGAGACGGTCTATCTCCGCGACCTGCTGGCCAGCTCGGAATACGAAAAGGCCAGCCAGATCCTGCCCATGGCGCTGGGCGAGAACATCGGCGGCGAGCCCTACATCGCCGACCTGGCCAAGATGCCCCACCTGCTGATCGCCGGCACCACCGGCTCGGGCAAGTCGGTGGGGGTCAACGCCATGATCCTGTCGATCCTCTACCGCCTGCCGCCAGAGCAGTGCCGGTTCATCATGATCGACCCGAAGATGCTGGAACTGTCGGTCTATGACGGCATCCCGCACCTGCTGGCGCCCGTCGTCACCGATCCGAAGAAGGCCATCGTCGCGCTCAAGTGGACCGTCCGCGAGATGGAGGACCGCTATCGGATGATGTCCAAGATCGGCGTGCGCAACGTCGCCTCGTACAACGAGCGCGCCAAGGAAGCCGCGGCCAAGGGCGAGCACTTCGAGCGCACGGTCCAGACCGGCTTCGACGACGCCGGCCGCCCGACCTATGAGAGCGAGCGGATCGACCCCAAGCCCATGCCCTATCTGGTGGTGGTCATCGACGAGGTCGCCGACCTGATGCTGGTGGCCGGCAAGGACGTGGAAGGCGCGGTGCAGCGCCTGGCCCAGATGGCCCGCGCCGCCGGCATCCACCTGGTCATGGCCACCCAGCGCCCGTCGGTGGACGTCATCACCGGCACCATCAAGGCCAACTTCCCGACCCGGATCAGCTTCCAGGTCACCTCCAAGATCGACAGCCGCACCATCCTGGGCGAGCAGGGCGCCGAGCAACTGCTGGGCCAGGGCGACATGCTCTACATGGCCGGCGGCGGCCGCATCACCCGCCTGCACGGCCCCTTCGTCTCCGACGGCGAGGTCGAGGCCGTGGCCCGCTTCCTGCGCGACCAGGGCCAGCCCCAGTACCTGGAAGAGGTCACCGAGGGCGGCGACGAGGACGGCGGCGGCGAGGGCGACTTCGGCGGCGGCGGCGAAGGCTCGGGCGACGATCTCTATGACCGCGCGGTGGCGGTTGTCACCCGCGACAAGAAGGCCTCGACCTCCTACGTCCAGCGCCGCCTGCAGATCGGCTACAACCGCGCCGCATCGCTCATTGAGCGCATGGAGCAGGAAGGCGTGGTCAGTCCCGCCAACCATGCCGGCAAGCGTGACGTCCTGGCCCCTCCGCCACCTTAGGCGGCGCCTGAAGGTGTAGCGCGCGGGGCGGGAAACCCATTTGCAGACAAGGGCCTATGGCGGCCCGGGCGGCGAGCGGTAACCTTACTTCAATCCAAGTAGGCCCAAGATGGGCTGAAGCAGATTGGGGCGAAGCTTGGCGGGTGGGCTTGATACAGGTCTGGGCCTTGTGCCCAAGGAGGCGCAGCAGGGCACGCCCTTGCGGATCGCCGTCTCCGCTGCGGTTGGCGTCACCGCCGCCATGGTCCTGCCTGTCCGCGAGGTCCTGATCTGGTTCGGCCTGATGGCTGTCGTCGAGGTCGCCAGTTCGGGAGCGGCCCTCGCCATGGACCGCGGCCGTATCCGCCTGGCGTTAGGCCGGCCGATCTATCTGGGCGTCTTCCTGGCAGGTGTCGTCCTCTGGATGGGCCTGGGCGCCATGCTCTGGTCCACCGGCCGGCCCGAGGGCCACCTGATGGCCCTGATCATCTGGCTCACCGTGATCTTCTTTGGTCAGACCGGCGCCTATCGGCGTCTCGCGGGCCTGATTATTGGAACGGCGGGGCCTGGCGTGGCGATGCTGGCCTGGATGGCCCTGACCCCCGCGCCCGTCGGCTTCAACCAGGCCCCGGTCCTGGTCCTGTTCGGCCTGGCCCTGCTGTTCGCCTGCGACGGCGTCTATCGCGCCCTGACCAGCCGCCGCCGGCTTGAGGAGGCCCAGGCCCAGCTCGCGGCGTCGGAGGCCCAGTATCGGCTCCTGGCGGACAACGTGAGCGACGTGATCGCCCTGAACGCTCTGGACGGACGGCGGCTCTTCATGTCGCCCTCCATCGCGCGCGCCGTGGGCTGGACGCCCGACGAGATGCGGACGGCCAACAACTTCACCTTCCTGCATCCCGAGGACGCCACCTGGCTGCCCCAGGAGTTGACCCGGCTGGCCCAGAACGGCGGCCAGGCGACCCACCGCTACCGGGTGCTTCACAAGGAGGGTCACACGATCTGGCTGGAGGCCAATTTCGGCGTCATCCCCCCGGCGACGACGGCCGATGAGCCGATGCTGATCTCCGTCTCGCGGGTGATCAACGACCAGATCCGCATCGAGGAAGAGCTCAAGGAGGCCACCCGCCGGGCCGAGGCGGCGGCGGCGGCCAAGTCCGACTTCCTCGCCAACATGACCCATGAGCTGCGCACGCCGCTCAACGCCATCATCGGCTTTTCCGGCATCCTGCGAACCTCTCCGCGCCTGCAGGCGCAGGACGCCCGTCACGTCACCCTGATCAACGAGGCCAGCCAGAGCCTGCTCGAACTGGTCAATGACGTCCTCGACTTCTCCAAGCTGGAAGCCGGCGCCGCGGAACCGGAGACCCGGGCCTTCGATCCCGCCGAGACCTGCGGGGCCGTGGCGGAGCTGCTGCGCGACCAAGCCGTCGCCCGCGGCCTCAGCCTGGACTTCAGCGCCGAGGGCGATCTTCGCCCCCTGGCCGGCGACCCGGCCCGGATCCGCCAGGTGCTGATGAACTTCCTGTCCAACGCCCTGAAGTTCACCAGCCAGGGCGGTATCCGCCTGCGCCTCGTCCAGACCCCTGGCCAGGTCCACGACTATCTGCGGGTTGAGGTCAGCGACACCGGGATCGGCATCCCGCCCGACCAGATCGCCCAGCTGTTCGACCGGTTCACCCAGGCCGACGCCTCGGTGTCGCGCCGCTATGGCGGCACCGGCCTGGGCCTGGCGATCTGCAAGCGCAACATCGAGCTGATGGGCGGCCAGATCGGCGCTGAAAGCGCACCCGGTGAGGGTTCGACCTTCTGGTTCGAGCTCAATCTGCCCCGAACCCAGGCGCGGCCGGAGCCGGACCGGGCGCAGGCCAGTCTCCCCGACACCGCCCTGCGCCTGCTGGTGGTCGAGGACGTGGCGGTGAACCGCGAACTCATCCAGACCCTGCTCAGCCCCTTCGACATCGAGATCACCACCGCCGAAAACGGCGTCGAGGCCGTGGAGCAGATGCGCCGCGCGCCCTTCGACATCGTGCTGATGGATGTCCAGATGCCGGTGATGGACGGCCTGACCGCCACCCGCGCCATCCGCGCCCTGCCGTCCGATCGCGCCCGCAGCACCCCGATCATCGCCATGACCGCCAATGTCCTGCCAGATCAGATCCGGGCCTGCGTCGAGGCCGGCATGAATGACCACCTGGGCAAGCCGATCAGCCCCGCGGACCTTCTGTCCGCCCTCTCCCGCTGGTCCCCCAACGCCGAGGCCGCCTGATCGGCGCCGCTGGCGGCAGGCAAGCTTGGACCTGACAACGCGCGTGGTCGGGTTATGGTCGTGATCCTGTCACGCCGGAGCCCGCATGAAACGCGCCGTCACCGCCCTCGCCGCCGTCTTCACCCTGGGCGCCGCCCCGGTCACCGCGCCGGCCTTCGACCTCGTGATCCGCAACGCCGAGATCTATGACGGCAGCGGCGGCGCACCGTTCAAGGGCGAGGTTGCGGTCAATGCCGACCGCATCGCCTATGTGGGTCCGCACGCGCCGGGCCCGGGCGCCCGCGAGATCGACGCCGGCGGCAAGGCCCTGGCGCCCGGCTTCATCAACATGCTGAGCTGGGCCAACGAGACCCTGATCGCCGATGGCCGCGGCCTGTCCGACCTGAAGCAGGGGATCACCCTGGAGGTCATGGGCGAGGGCAACTCCATGGGTCCGATCAACGCCGACATGCGCGCCAAGGCCCAGAACCGCCAGGCCGACATCCGCTACGACGTCGACTGGACCACGCTCGGCGACTACCTGTCCGGCATGGAGAAGCGCGGCGTCTCCATGAACCTCGCCTCCTTCATCGGCGCCGAAACCACCCGGGTGAACGTCCTGGGCGAGGATGACGTCGACCCCACCCCGGCCCAGCTGGACGCCATGCGCGCCCTGGTCCGCCAGGCCATGGAGGAAGGCGCCATGGGCGTCGGCTCCTCGATCATCTACGCGCCGGGCAGCTATGCCGAGACCCCGGAGCTCGCGGCCCTGGCCACCGAGGCGGGCAAGTGCGGCGGCATGTACATCAGCCACATGCGCAGCGAGGGCGACCGGCTGATCGAGGCCGTGGACGAGCTGATCGAGATCTCGCGCCTCTCCGGCGCGCCCGCGGAAATCTACCACCTGAAGGCCGCCGGCCGGTCCAACTGGAGCAAGCTCGACACCGCCATCGCCCACATCGAGGCCGCCCGCGCCAAGGGCCAGCGAATCACCGCCGACATGTACACCTACCCGGCAGGCTCCACGGGGCTGGACGCCGCCATGCCCACCTGGGTCCAGGCCGGCGGGGTCGAGCAGTGGATCGCCCGCCTGAAGGACCCGGCCACCCGCGCCAAGGTCATCGCCGAGATGCGGGCCGAGAAGCCGGCCTTCGAGAACCTGCTGCTGCACGCCGGCGGCGAGGGAACCCTGCTGGTGGGCTTCAAGAACCCGGCGCTCAAGCCGCTCACCGGCAAGACCCTGGCCGAAGTGGCCAAGGCCCGCGGGGTCAGCGTCCAGGACGCCGCCATCGACCTGGTGATCGAGGACGGGACCCGGGTGCAGGTGGTCTATTTCCTGATGTCCGAGCCCAATGTGGCCAAGGAGACCGCCCTGCCCTGGATGAGCTTGGGCTCCGACGCCGGAGCGCTGGCGCCTGAGGGCGTGTTCCTGAAATCCTCCACCCACCCCCGCGCCTACGGCAATGTGGCCCGCCTGCTGGGCAAGTATGTGCGGGAGGAGAAGACGCTCACCCTGGCGGACGCCGTGCGAAAGCTCTCCGCCCAGCCGGCCCACAATCTGGGCCTCAAGGACCGGGGCCTCATCAAGACCGGCTACTTCGCCGACCTGGTGGTGTTCGATCCGAAGACCGTCGCCGACCACGGGACCTTCGAGAAGCCACAACAGTTCGCCACCGGCGTCAGCGAGGTGGTGGTCAACGGCCAGCTCGCCCTGGCCGGCGGCGAGCCCACGGACGCCCGACCCGGCCGATTTGTCCGCGGCCGGGGCTGGACCGGTTGGAAGGACGGCGGCTGCCGGAAATCCGCCGCCGACTGGTCCTGGTAGCGGCCGGGCCGGGGCCCAAGGAACGGCCAGGCTCATCCGCCGTTCAGACGCCTCGCCCTATTGACGGCGCGTTCGTCTGATAGGCCCTAGACTCATGACTTCAGGAGACCGGTCCATGCGCCCGACCCGCCGCAGCATCGCCCTCGGCCTCGCCGCCCTCCCCGTCACGGGCTCAGTCGCCGGCCCGGCCCTGGCGGCCCGCCCCGCCATCGCCCCGCTCTCGGCCGAGGATCGCGCCCTGGTGGACAAGGCCGCCGCCTATCTGCAGGACCTGACCGAGGCCAAGGGCCGGTTCGTCCAGACCGACGCCCGCGGAACCATGACCCAAGGGGCGATCTATCTGAAGCGGCCGGGCAAGGCCCGCTTCGCCTATGAGCCGCCGTCAGGCCTGCTGGTGGTCGCCGACGGCGCCAATGTCTCCATCGCCGATAGCCGGCTGAAGACCTTTGACCGCTATCCTCTGATGGCGACGCCCCTGTCGATCTTCCTCGCCCGCCAGATCCGCCTGGACAAGGGCGTGGTGGTGAGCCGGGTCTCGCGCCTGGCCGACGGCTTTTCGATCACCGCGCGGGACGGCAAGCGGGAGGCCGAGGGCGAGATCACCCTCACCTTCTCTAACGACCCCGTGGCCCTGATCGGCTGGGCGGTGACCGACGCCCAAGGCTTCTCCACCCGCATCCGCCTGGCCTCGCTGGAAAAGACCTCGGGCCTGGCCTCATCCCTGTTCGTGCTCAACGACCCGCGGCCGAAGAACCCAGGCCGTGCCAAAATGTGACACAAGGGCCACAGGCAAGAATCGAAGCGGTCGAGATTGACTTTTGTAGACTCTTGTGGCCCATATGACACGCATGACGCCTGTGCGAGCGGGCGTGATCCGTGCCGGAACCTATCCCCTCCCGGCCGCGGCATGAGAGACACACACTGCGCCCGGGCTTCTCCAGTGCCCGGGCGTTTTCTTTTGGGCTAAACCCTCCCCATGCGTCTTCGCCTCTGCACCTGGAACGTCAATTCCGTCCGCCTGCGCGCCGAACAGGTCGCCCGCTTCGTCGCCGAACATGCGCCTGATGTCCTGTGCCTGCAGGAGATCAAATGCCAGGACGCCGAGTTCCCGCGCAAAGCCTTCGAGGAGATGGGCCTGCCCCACCTGCGGATCGCGGCCCAGAAGGGCTGGCATGGGGTGGCCATCGCCTCGCGCCTGCCGATCGAGGACGCGCCGAGGCTGGACGTCTGCCGCGAGGGCCACGCCCGCTGCGTCTCGGCCAAGGTGGCCGGGGTCGAGGTTCAGAACTTCTACATCCCGGCCGGCGGCGACGTGCCCGACCGCGCGCAAAACCCCAAGTTCGACCACAAGCTCGACTTCTTCGAAAAGCTGACCGCCGACATGGCCGCCCGCGATCCCAAGGCGCCCCTGGCGGTGGTCGGCGACCTGAACGTGGCGCCGGGCGAATTCGATGTCTGGAGCCACCGGCAAATGTCGCGGGTGGTCAGCCACACTCCCGTCGAGGTCGAGGCCTTCGCCCGGCTGAAGGCCAGCCTCGGCTTCACCGACCTGGTGCGCGAGGCGGTTCCCGAGCCGCAGAAGCTGTTCTCCTGGTGGAGCTATCGGGCGCAGGACTTCCGCGCCTCCAACCGGGGCCTGCGGCTGGACCACATCCTGATCTCGCCCGGCCTGCGCGAAGCCGCCTTCCGGCTGGGCGCGGCGGCGGCCCGGGTCCACGACGACGTGCGCGAATGGGAGCGGCCCAGCGACCACGCGCCGGTCAGCGCCGACTTCGTCATCTAGCCGCCGAACCGACCGCGATCCCCAGGCTGAAGGCCGCCAGCATCAGGCCGGCCGCCACCACCAGACCCAGGGCGAAGCCGAACATCAGGACGGCGTCCTCGGACGCATCCATCCTGCGCCGACGTCGCGGCCCCCGCCACAGGGCCGACAGGGGCCGCGTCTTCGTGACCGTGGGTTCCATGTTCCGCCTCCGGAGACCTTCCGCAGGCACAGTGGCGCCGCCCGACCTTCGCCGGGAGACAGGCTACGCCCAGTCCGGGCGCAGACTATGCTTAATGATTCAGAGCCTTAAGGCGCCAGGCGATAGCCGCCGGCCTCGGTCAGCAGCAGCTTGGCGTTGGATGGATCCGGCTCGATCTTCTGCCGCAGCCGGTAGACGTGGGTCTCCAGCGTGTGGGTGGTGACGCCTGCGTTATAGCCCCAGACCTCGGCCAGCAGCTCCTCCCGGCTCACCGGCTTCTCGCCGGCCCGGTAGAGGTACTTCAGGATGTTGGTCTCCTTCTCGGTCAGCCGGATCTTCTTCTGGGACTGATCGATCAGGAGCTTGGCCGAGGGCCGGAACTCGTAGCCGCCCAGGTGGAAGACCGCGCCTTCCGACTGTTCGTGGCTGCGCAGCTGGGCGCGGATGCGGGCCAAGAGCACCGCCACCTTGAAGGGCTTGGTGACATAGTCGTTGGCCCCGGCGTCGAGGCCCTTGATGGTGTCGTCGTCGGTGTCGGCCGCGGTCAGCATGATCACCGGGCAGGCGACGCCCTTGTCCCGCATCTGGCGGCAGGCTTCCCGACCGTTGATGTCGGGCAGGTCCACGTCCAGCAGGATCAGGTCCGGGCGGCGCTCCAGGGCTTCCGCCACGCCCGACAGGCCGGTGTCGGCCTGGAAGACGGTGAACTCGTCCTGGAGCTCGAGCTGTTCGGCGAGTTCGGTGCGCAGATCGTCGTTGTCGTCGACGACGAGCAGGGTCTTGCGTTGTGCCATGGGCCGAAACATGCACCGTGTCGGGGTTTTCCGCCAATCCTTGAAGGAGCCTGGGGCGTGATCTTCACGGCGATGTCAGATGGACGCTTCGATCTGGGCGGCCGGACCGTGCGCTGCGCCCTGGGCAAGGGCGGGGTCAAACCCGCCGCCGACAAGCGCGAAGGCGACGGCGCCTCGCCACTCGGAACCTGGGTCATGCGGCGCATCCTTTATCGGCCGGACCGCGGCCCGCCGCCGCTGACCGCCCTGCCCGCCCAGGCCATCGCGCCGGACGACGGTTGGTGCGACGCCGCCGCCGACCCCAACTACAACCGCCCGGTCAAGCTCCCCTACCCCGCCAGCGCCGAGCACCTGTGGCGGGAGGATCATGTCTACGACCTGATCGTGATCCTGGCGCACAATGACGATCCGGTGGTCCCGGGCATGGGCTCGGCGATCTTCATGCACATCGCCCGCGACGGCTACACCGGCACGGAAGGCTGCGTCGCCCTGGCCCGCGAGGACCTGCTGGCGGTGCTGCAGGTCGCAAAGCCCGGCGACGCCGTGGCGATCGTTCAGGCCTGAGGCGGACGCCCGCCGAACAGGGCCGATCCCACCCGCACGCTGGTGGCGCCGAACCGGACAGCGGTCTCGAAGTCGTCGCTCATCCCCATGGACAGCCTGGCGATCCCGTTGCGCGCGGCGATCCGGGCCAGCAGGGCGAAATGCGACCCTGGCGGCTCTTCGGCCGGCGGAATGCACATCAGACCCTCGATCTCGAAGCCATAGGTCTTGCGCACGCTGGCGATGAAGGCGTCGGCCTCGGTCGGGATGACGCCCGCCTTCTGCGGCTCTTCGCCGGTGTTGACCTGGACATAGAGCCGGGGCGTGCGGCCCTGCTTCTGCACCTCGTCGGCCAGGGCCTTGGCCAGGCGCTCGCGGTCCAGGGTCTCGATCACGTCGAAGAAGGCCACCGCCTCCTTGGCCTTGTTGGTCTGTAGGGGCCCGATCAGGCGCAATTCGATCTCGCCGCGATGGCCGGACCAGCGGTCCATGGCCTCCTGCACCCGGTTCTCGCCGAACACCGCCTGGCCGGCGGCCAGGACGGGCTCCACACTGGCCCAGGCCTGTTGCTTGGAGACGGCGACCAGGGTCACATCCGCCGGCTTGCGGCCACAGCCTTCGGCGGCGCGGGCGATGCGGTCTAGGATATCGTCGAGGGCGGGGGAGACGGACATTTCAGGCTTCTGGACCATGCGGCGAACGGCGCAAGCCTTAAGGCGGCGGGGCGGTTTGCGGAACCCCCTGCCCGGCCTGCTGGCCTTCACCGACCCGGCCCGGACGCCGGACGTGCTGGGGTTGGCGGCCAGCCTGAGGCCCGGAGAGGCCCTCGTCTATCGCAGCTTTGGCGCCGCCGACGCCGAGACGGTCGCGCGCGCCCTGCGCCGGATCACCCGGCGCCGCGGTGTCCTGCTGCTGATCGGGGCTGATGTCCGCCTGGCCCACGCCGTGCGGGCCGATGGCGTGCATCTGCCAGAGCGGATGGCCTACCAGGCGCGAGCCTTGCGCCGCGCCCATCCGCGCTGGCTCGTCACCGTCGCCGCCCACAGCCCGCGTGCGGCCCGCGTGGCCGCCAGCGCCGCCGTGGTGTCGGCCATCTTCCCGTCCAGGAGCCCGTCGGCGGGCAAGCCGTTGGGGGTCCTGCGCCTGGCCCAGACCGTCCGCCGCACGGCCACGCCGATCTACGCCCTGGGGGGGATCAATAACAAAACCGCCCGCAGGCTGTTGCCGGCGGGCGTGGTCGGGATGGCGGCGGTGGAAGGCCTTAGAACTTGAAGGCGGTCTCGAGCTTGACCCGCGGCGCGACTTCCTGCGGCTCGGTCTGCTTGTAGTTCGGCGCGACCTTGTCGCCCAAGGCCACGGCGCCACCGATCCGCAGCGACGGCGTCACGCGGAAATAGGCCCCGGCCTGGATATCGTTCAGTTGCGCATCACGCCCAGCCGGTTGTTCCAGGTTGAGCGTGACCCCCCAGCGCCCCTTGCGCGCGTCCCACTTCAGCGACTTCGTCCCTTGCGAGTTCAAGGTCGAGACGTCCGTGCGCACGGTGAAATCGGTGATCTTCTTGCCGGAGTCGGCGGCATGCGCGCTCGAAGCCACGCCCGCGAGGAGCGCCGCGCCGATCAGCGAAATGGCCTTCCGGTTCGACATAATCACCTACATGGGCCCCCATAGCCCCGACGCCACTCATTTCGGGTGACGCCGTTGCTGCGATTAGGCCCCGCTGTTCGCCAGGGTCAACAGGATCAGACGTCGCAGGATGGTCTAAACCCCACTTCGTTCGATTCTGTGGCGGTGACGCCACGCGATTCCTGTTTGGCGGGCGGGAAGCCGTTGTTATAGAGGGCACGGCGCGGGGCGGCGCCGCGCGGCGATTTCACCGACGCGGATCAACTGTTGGGAGCGGATGCATATGCCGTTTGTGCGCGGGTACTGGATGCGTGGCGTTGCGGCGGGGGTCCTGGCCCTCAGCCTGGCGGCCTGTTCGAGTGGTGGAGCCCGGACGTTCCAGACCCAGGAGCCTGGCGGCTTCAATCCTTTCAAGCTGGGCGGCGGCGGCGCCAAGGCCTCGACCCCTGGCGACCAGCCGGCGATCGGCGTCAACGGCTATCTGTGGCGCGCGACCCTGGACACCCTAGCCTTCATGCCCCTGGCCTCGGCCGACCCTTACGGCGGCACGGTGATCACCGACTGGTACACCAACCCGGACAAGCCGGATGAGCGGTTCAAGTGCACCGTCTACATCCTGGATTCGCGCCTGCGCGCCGACGGCCTGAACGTCGCGGTGTTCAAGCAGACCAAGGACGCGTCGGGGAACTGGGTGGACACGCCCACCGCCGGCCAGACCGAGATCGATATCGAGAACTCGATCCTGACCCGGGCTCGCCAGCTTCGACTTTCGAACATCCGGAACTAGCTTCCGCGCGTTCGGGCGAACTTCTCTAGTCAGACGGTCGAACGCGCGCCGCTGCCGAGCGCGCGTTTTTCCGTGCGCGCCGGTTTCCTATCGACCTGAAACCACGCTAAAGCCCACCCATGGCCCGTTACAATCCGAAAGAGACCGAACCCAAGTGGCGCAAGGCCTGGGCGGAGGCGGACGTCTTCCGCGCCGGCCCGCCTGCGCCCGGTCAGCCCAAGTACTATGCGCTGGAGATGTTCCCCTATCCGTCGGGGCGGCTCCACATGGGCCATGTGCGCAACTATGCGCTCGGCGACGTCAAGGCGCGCTACATGCGGGCCAAGGGCTTCAACGTCCTGCATCCCATGGGCTGGGACGCGTTTGGCCTGCCGGCCGAGAACGCCGCCATGGAGCGCGGGGTCGATCCACGCGCCTGGACCTATGACAACATCGCCCGGATGCGGGACGAGCTGAAGCAGCTGGGCCTGTCCATCGACTGGTCCCGCGAGTTCGCCACCTGCGACGCGGAATATTATGGCCAGCAACAGGCCTGGTTCCTGGACCTGTGGAAGCGCGGCCTGGTCTATCGCCGCGAGGGCGTGGTCAACTGGGACCCGGTGGACCAGACGGTCCTGGCCAACGAACAGGTGGTCGACGGTCGTGGCTGGCGCTCAGGCGCCGTCGTCGAGAAGCGCAAGCTGAACCAGTGGTTCCTGCGCATCACCGACTATGCCGATGACCTGCTGGAAGGGCTGAAGACCCTGGACCAGTGGCCGGACAAGGTCCGGACCATGCAGGAGAACTGGATCGGGCGCTCCAAGGGCCTGCGGTTCAGCTTCCCGTTCGCGGGCGCGGCCCCCGCCGGTTTCGAGGCGGGGCTTGAGGTCTACACCACCCGTCCGGACACCCTGTTCGGCGCGAGCTTTGTCGGCGTGGCGCCGGATCACCCCCTGGCCGAGCAGCTGGCGGCGGCGGATCCGAAGGTCGCGGCCTTTGTCGCCGAATGCCGCAAGGGCGGAGCCTCCGAGGCCGAGATCGAGACGGCCGAGAAGATCGGCTTCGACACCGGTCTGACCGTGTCGCATCCCTTTGATCCGGAATGGAAACTGCCGGTCTGGATCGCCAACTTCATCCTGATGGACTACGGCACCGGCGCGATCTTCGCCTGCCCGGCCCACGACCAGCGCGACCTGGATTTCGCCCGCAAGTACGACCTGCCGGTCAAGCCGGTGGTTCTGCCGCCGGGCGAGGAGGCCGCGAGCTTCGCGATCGGGACCGAGGCCTATGTCGGTCCGGGCGTGATCTATAATTCCAAGTTCCTGGACGGGCTGGAGATCGAGGCCGCCAAGGCCGAGGCGATCGCCCGCATCGAGGCCCAAGGCCTGGGCAAGGGCGCGACCGTGTTCCGCCTGCGCGACTGGGGGGTGGCCCGCCAGCGGGGCTGGGGCTGTCCGATCCCGGTGGTGCATTGCGACACGTGCGGCGTGGTCGCCGTGCCAAAGGACCAGTTGCCGGTCGCCCTGCCTATGGACCTGGACTTCTCCAAGCCGGGCAACGCCCTGGCGCGTCACCCGACCTGGAAGACCGCCACCTGCCCCGACTGCGGCGGCCCGGCCACCCGCGAGACCGACACCCTGGACACCTTCGTGGACTCGTCCTGGTACTTCGCCCGGTTCACGGACACGAAGGCCGCGGATCCCGTCAGCAAGGCCGCCGCCGACTACTGGCTGCCGGTCGACCAGTATGTGGGCGGCATCGAGCACGCGGTCCTGCACCTGCTCTATTCGCGCTTCATCACCCGCGCCCTGGCCGACGAAGGCCTGCTGAGCGTGAAGGAGCCGTTCACCGGCCTGTTCACCCAGGGCATGGTCACCCACGAGACCTATCGCCGCCAGACCGGCGAATGGGTTGAGCCGGGCGACGTCGAGATCACCGCCGAGGGAAACACCCGCCGCGCGGTCCTGGTGAGCTCCGGCGAGCCGGTGACCATCGGCGACGTCGAGAAGATGTCGAAGTCCAAGAAGAACACCGTGGCGCCGGAGGAGATCTTCGACGTCTACGGGGTGGACGCTGCGCGCCTGTTCGTCCTGTCCGACAGCCCGCCCGAACGCGACACCCAGTGGACGACCGGCGGCGTCCAAGGCGCCTGGCGCTTCGTCAACCGGGTCTGGGACGAGTTCGACAGCCAACCGGCTGACGTTCCCACCGCCGACATCGAGGCCGATGAGGGCGCCAAGACCGTTCGCCGCGCCTCACATCGCCTGATCAAGGCCATGACCGAGGCCATCGACACCTTCAGGTTCAACTCCGGCATCGCCCGCCTGTACGAATTCCTGAACGTTCTCAAGGATCACAAGGCCGCCGGCGCGAGCCCGTCCCTGCTGGCCGCCCGCGCCGAGGCCTTGTCGGCCTTCGCCCGGCTGATCTCGCCCTTCACCCCGCACCTGGCCGAGGAATGCTGGGTCCGGATAGGCGGGGAGGGGATGGTGGTCCATGCGCCCTGGCCGGTGTTCGACCCCGCCCTGACCGAGGACGCCGTGCGTGTTCTGCCGGTGCAGGTCAACGGCAAGCGTCGGGGCGAGATTTCCGCCCCCGCCGGCGCCGAACCGGCCGAGGTGGAGAAGTTGGTGCTTGCCGACCCCGAGATTACCGGGCGTCTTGAGGGCCTGACCATCCGCAAGGTAATCGTGGTCAAGGACCGCATCGTCAACATCGTGGCAGGGTGACCTGATGCTCCGCGCACCGCTCTCCGTCCTGGCCGCCCTGTCGGCCCTGGCCCTCGCCGGGTGCGGCTTCACGCCCCTCTACGGCGCGCCGGGGGTGTCCAGCACCCTGTCGGCGGTGCAGGTGAACACGCCCGAAGGCCGGGTCGGTCAGCTGATCCGCGAGCACCTGGACGACGCCCTGGCCCGCAACAGCGAGCCGGCCAAGTATCGGATGGACTTGCAGCTTTCCGAGCAGCGGTTCCCGCGCGGGGTGCGGGTCGACAATGTCGCCACCCGTTACGAGTACGTCCTGACGGCGGTCTATACCTTGGTCTCGACCTCCACCGGCGCGCCGGCCAAGACCGGCCGCGTGCGGGTCGAGGTGACCTATGACTCCGCCGACCAGCCCTACGCCTCGGTCGCCGCCCAGCAGGACGCCCAGGATCGCGCCGCCAGCGAGGCCGCCCGCCGCATCCAGCTTGAACTGGCGGTGTGGCTGAGCAACCCGCCAAAGGCGCCCAAGACCAAGGCCGGCTAGGCCGCCGCCGTGATCCTCAGCAAGCGGCCTGACATCGAACGGTTCCTGGCCCAGCCGGCGGCCGGGGTCCGGGCCGCCCTGATCTATGGCCGCGACACCGGCGTGGTCCGCGACCGCGCCAATCAGCTGGCCAAGCAGGTCTGCGACCGGCCGGACGACCCCTTCGACGTCGCCCTGCTGACCGATGGCGATCTGGACGCCGAGGCCGCGCGGCTGGAAGGCGAGCTGGCCGCCCAGTCGCTGATGGGCGGCCGCCGGCTGGTGCGCCTGAAGCTGGGCTCGGACAAGGCCGGTCCCGACCGGACCGCCACCGAGGCCCTGGCCCGGCACATGGCCGGCGAACTCAATCCGGACGCCTTCTTCCTGATCGAGGCCGGCGCCCTGGGGCGCGAATCCAGCCTGCGCAAGGCCGCGGAGAAGGCCCCCGGCTGCGCCGTCATCCCCTGCTACGAGGATGAGCCCGGGGATATCGCCCGCCTGGTCCGGGAGAGCCTGGGCAAGGATGGGGTTTCCTTGAGCACCGAGGCCTTGGCGATGTTCGTGGCTCGCATGCCCAAGGAGCGCGGCGTGGCCCGCCAGGAAATCGAGCGGCTGGCCCTCTATCTCGGCCCGGGCTCGGGGATCACCGCCACGCCGAAGGACCTGGAAGACTTCCTGGGCGTCGAGCCTGAGGCCTCGTTGTCCGACGCCGCCGCCGACGCCTTTGGCGGCCGATTGGGCGAGGCGCAGGCAGGCCTGCGGCGCGCGGCGGCTGAAGGGGAGGCGGGTCCCGCCGCCGTCCGCGCCATCGGCATGTATCTGGGACGACTGCGCCGGACCCTGACCTTGGCCAAGAGCGGCGCCGGCCTGCAGGAGGCGGCCAAGGCCTCGGGTGTGTTCTGGAAGAACGAGCGGGAGTTCCTGCGCCAGGCCCGCGCCTGGACCCTGGCTGATCTCGACAAGCTGCAGCCCGAGGTGCTGGCCGCCGACCGGGCCTGCAAGACCGCCGGATCGCCCGACCAACTCATCGCCGAGCGCCTCGCCCTGCAGATCGCCGGCCGCGCCCGTCGACTGGGTCTCTAGGGTTGAAAATCGGCTGTTTGCGCCGCTTCAGCGCCGTCCGAAATTATTCCTATATTCCAGATGCTTAACCCGAAAATCCGGCGATTTATCCACAGGCTGTCGCGGACGCGTCGTCCAGGACTACGGGGCGGGGGTCTTCTGTGCGCCACAGGGCCGATTTTCTGAGCCCCATTCTGGGGCGAGATCAGGCCTTGGTCAGGCGCCGGCAGACCTCGTCCAACTGCTCGAGGCTGGCGTAGGAAATCCGCACCTCACCGAGCCCGCCGCGGTCCAGCACCTCGACTTTCAGGCCGAGCACTTCGGACAGGTCCGCTTCCAGGGCCTGGGTGTCGGTGTCCTTCGGCGCCGGCGCCGCCTTGCCGGACGACCGGGCCGAAGGCGTCGCATCGCCCTTGCGGACCAGGGCCTCGGTGTCGCGCACCGACAGGCCGCGAGCCATGACCTGCTCGGCCAGGGCGGCGGGGCTGTCCGCGCCGAGTAGGGCCCGGGCATGACCGGCCGACAGCTTGCCGTCGATGACGTAGGACCGGACGGACTCCGGCAGGTTCAGCAGGCGCACCGCGTTGGCGACGTGAGCGCGGCTCTTGCCGACCGCATCAGCAACCTCGGCCTGGGTGCGGCCGTGGATCTCCACCAGCTGCTGGTAGGCGGTGGCCTCTTCGATGGGGTTCAGCGCGGCGCGCTGGACGTTCTCGATGACCGCGATCTCCAGGACCTGGGCGTCGTCCAGTTCGCGGATCAGGGCGGGCAGTTCGTGCAGGCCGGCCTTCTGGCTGGCGCGCCAGCGGCGTTCCCCGGCCACGATCTCGTAGTGGCCGTCCATGTCCGGATGGGCGCGCAGCAGGATCGGCTGCAGGACGCCCTTTTCCCGGATCGAGGCCGACAGCTCTTCGATCTCGGCTTCCGAGAACACCCAGCGAGGCTGCTTCTCGTTGCGATGGATCAGCTCGATGGGGATGGTCCGCAGGCCCGCGGCGCTGCTCACCGGACCGGCGACGGGGGTTTCCTCGACCTCGCCCAACAGGGCGGACAGGCCTCGTCCCAGGCCACGCTTCTCTGCCATCATCTTGGTCCTCAGGCGGCCTTGGCGCGGCGATCGCGCTCGCGCACCACCACTTCGCGGGCGAGCTTCAGATAGGCCTGGCTGCCCGCGCACTTCAGGTCATAGACGAGCGCCGGCTTGCCGAAGCTCGGCGCCTCCGACACCCGCACATTGCGGGGGATCACCGTGTTGTAGACCGTCTCGCCGAAGTGACCGCGGACGTCGCGAGCCACCTGTTCCGACAGGCTGTTGCGGCGGTCGTACATGGTCAGGACCACGCCCTGGATCTCAAGGTGCGGGTTCAGGCTGCCACGGACCAGCTCGATGGTGCGCATGAGCTGGGTGAGGCCTTCCAGGGCGAAGAACTCGCACTGCAGGGGCACCAGCACCGCATCCGACGCGGCCATTGCGTTAACGGTCAGAAGGTTCAGGGACGGCGGGCAGTCGATGAGCACATAGGTGTACTCGCCGGCGGCGCGCAGGGGCTCCAACGCATCCCGCAGCTTGAAAGAACGGCGCGCCTGCTGGCCCAGCTCCAGCTCGACGCCGGACAGGTCCGGATCGGCGGGCACCAGGTCGAGACCCGGCAGCTCGGTCTTCACGACGGCGTCGGCGATGACGCTTTCGCCCATCAGGACGTCATAGAGGGTGGTCTTGCGCTGGGCCCGGCCGACGCCGAGGCCTGTGGAGGCGTTGCCCTGCGGATCGCTATCGATCAGCAGCACCTTCTCGCCGACCGCGGCCAAGGCGGTGCCCAGGTTGATGGCGGTCGTGGTCTTGCCCACCCCGCCCTTCTGGTTGGCGACCACCAGGATCCGCAAGCGCTTACCGCCAGTCTTACCGGCCACGACCCAGCCTCCTCACACGCACGATTTGGCCTCTCACGTCACTCAAGCTCGGCAGCACATCTGCCTCGAAATCCCAGGACTTAGCGGCGTCTTCCAATTCGGCCCCAACATCTTGTCCCTTCAGGAACAGGGCGTCCGCGCCAAGGCGTAGGTATGGCCGGCCATACCCAAGCAACCGGGACAGCGGCGCGCAAGCCCGCGCCGTCACGATATCCACAGCCAGTGACAAGTCTTCCGCACGTGATTGGTGAACGGTCGCCGGAAGCTGCAATCCGGTCACCACCTCCGTCAGGAACCGGCACCGCTTGGCCATGGACTCCACCAGGTGGACATGGAAGCCGGGACGGTCTTTTCCGAGGATCGCCAGCACGATACCGGGCAAACCTGCGCCGGTGCCGAGATCGGCCCAGGTCAGGGCGTCCGGCGCCAGACGCAGCAGCTGGGCGGAGTCCCAGGCGTGGCGGTTCCAGTAGATGTCCAGCGTCGCGGGCCCAATCAGGTTCATCCGCTGGTTCCAATCGGCCAGGTATGACCGGTAGGACTCCAGGTCCGCGAGCGCCTGGTCGCTGCAGCCCGACGCGGCCTGGAAGCCGGCGGAGTCGTTGACCTCGGGCAGGGTGGTTTCAACCATGGCTTCAGGCGGCGGTGCGGCGACGGACATGGGCGAGCAAGGCTGAAAGCGCCCCTGGCGTCATGCCCTCGATACGGGCGGCCTGACCAAGGGTGAGGGGGCGGACGGTGGCGAGCTTCTCGCGCACCTCGTTGGAGAGCCCGCCGACGGCGGCATAGTCCAGGTCCGCGGCCAGGCGCAGGTTCTCGTCGCGGCGGAAGGCCTCGGCGTCGGCGGCCTGGCGATCCAGATAGCCGGCGTACGACGCGTCGATCTCAACCTGCTCGCGGACCTCCGGACGCCAGGCCGACAGTTCCGGCCAGATGCGGGCGAGGTCTTCGAAGCTGATGGTCGGATAGGCGAGCAGTTGGGTCACGTCCCGGCGCTGGCCATCGGCCTTGACCGGCAGGCCGGCCTTTTCGGCCTCATTGGGCGTGAGCGTCAGGGCCGCGGCGCGAGCGCGGGCCTGCGCCAGAGCCTGGGACTTGTCGTTCCAGGCGCTGGCGCGGGCCGAACCCACCACGCCCAGGGCCAAGCCCCGGTCCGTCAGGCGCTGGTCGGCGTTGTCGGCCCGCAGGGTGAGCCGGAACTCGGCGCGGCTGGTGAACATCCGATAGGGCTCGGTGACTCCCCGGGTGACCAGGTCGTCGATCATCACCCCGATATAGGCCTCGTCGCGGCCGAACACGGCCGGATCGGACCCACCGGCGGCGCGGGCGGCGTTCAGGCCGGCGACCAGGCCCTGGGCGCCGGCTTCCTCATAGCCCGTGGTGCCGTTGATCTGGCCGGCGAGGTACAGGCCCGGCAGACGCTTGACCTCCAGGGTCGGCGCCAACTCGCGCGGATCGACGTAGTCGTATTCAATGGCGTAGCCGTAGCGTTTCACGTGCACGGCTTCGAGGCCCGGAATGGTCCGCAGGAACAGGGCCTGGGTTTCTTCCGACACCGAGGTCGAGATGCCGTTCGGATAGACGGTGTTGTCGTCCAGGCCTTCGGGCTCCAGGAAGATCTGGTGGCTGGTCTTGTCGGCGAACCGGACCACCTTGTCCTCGATAGAGGGGCAGTAGCGGGGGCCGCGGCCATTGATCCGGCCGCCATAGACCGCCGACTCCGACAGACGCTCGGCGATGATCCGATGCGTCTCTTCCGTCGTGTAGGTGACGCCGCAGGCGATCTGCGGGACCGTGATCTTGTCGGTCAGGAAGGAGAAGGGGACCGGCTCGGCGTCTGCGTCCTGCATTTCCAGCCGATCCCAGGCGATGGTCGAACCGTCCAGGCGCGCCGGGGTGCCGGTCTTCAGCCGACCCATGGACAGGCCCAGACTGTAGAGGCGGTCCGAGAGGCCGATGGCGGGCGCGTCGCCGACGCGGCCCGCGGGAATGCGGGTCTCGCCGAGGTGGATGATCCCTTTGAGGAAGGTGCCCGTGGTCAGGACCACGCAGGCAGCGGCGTAGGTGTTTCCCGTGGCGCCAACCACGCCGGCGACCTTGTCCTCCACCACCAGCAGATCCTCGACCGCCTCGGCGCGGATCTCCAGGTTCGGCGTCGCGGCCAGTTCGGCCTGCATGGCTTCGCGATAGAGCCTGCGGTCGATCTGGGAGCGGGGACCGCGCACGGCGGCGCCCTTGGAGCGGTTCAGCAGGCGGAACTGGATGCCAGCCTTGTCAGCCAGACGGCCCATGACGCCGTCGAGGGCGTCGATCTCGCGGACCAGATGCCCCTTACCCAGACCGCCGATGGCCGGGTTGCAGCTCATCTCGCCGATGGTTTCGAGCTTGTGGGTGAGCAGCAGGGTGCGCGCGCCAAAGCGGGCGGACGCCGCCGCCGCCTCGCAGCCTGCATGGCCGCCGCCGATGATGATCACGTCCCAGGCGCTCACGTCCGGTCCCTCTGGCGTCTAGATGGGAGGGCTGGGTCTATAGCGGAAGGGCGGCGGTGTTTCACGTGAAACATCGCCCCGAACGTCCCTGGGGCGATTTAGGCGCTTGGTGAAGTGGTTCCGGACCCCGATTTTCCGCACCATCCGGAGTGTTTCACGTGAAACACCTTATTTACCAATGCAGAAGCTCGAGAAGACCCGGTCGAGCACGTCTTCAGCGCCGATGCGGCCGGTGATCCGGTCCAGGGCCCGACCGGCCAGACGCACGTCCTCAGCGGCCAGCTCAAGATCCTCGTCATGGGCCCGCGCCCGCTTCAGACGCTCCAGGGCCTCCGAGAGCAGGGCGGCATGCCGCAGACGGGTCGCGGCCGGCGGCTCAGATCCTGCCAGTTCGCTCACCACCCGGTCGGTCAGCACCTGTTCCAGCGCGGCCAGGCCTTCCGTTTCACGCGCGCTGAGCCTGTGCAGCTCCAACTCCAGGGCGCGGGCTTCCACCTGAGCGCGGCCCGTCTCCGCGCCCGGCGGCAAGTCCGCCTTGGAGATCAGGCAGAAATCACCGGCCTTCAAGCCCGGCGGCGGCGGGGCTGGGGTCTCGCCCGCACCATCCACCACCCAGACACGCAGATCCGCCGACGCCGACCAGGCCTGGGCGCGGCGCACCCCTTCGGCCTCCACCTCGTCCGCGGTGTCGCGTTGACCGGCCGTGTCAGCGAGCAGCACCTTGTAGCCGCCCAGGCGCAGGGGGACCTCAATCACGTCCCGTGTGGTGCCGGGAATGGCGGTGACGATGGCCGCCTCCCGCCGCGCCAGGGCGTTCAGCAAGGTGCTCTTACCGGCGTTGGGCGCTCCGACCAGGGCGATCCGGAAGCCCTCACGGACCCGCTCGCCCCGCTCGGCGCCTTCAATGGCGGCCTCCAGCTCGGCGATCAGCAGGTCCAGAGCCGGGCGGGCGCGGTCCGCCACGTCCGCGGGGACTTCTTCGTCGGGAAAGTCCACCGCGGCCTCGAACATGGCCAGGGCCTCGATCAGTTGGTCCCGCCATCCCGACTGGGCGCGGCCCAGGGCGCCATCTAGCTGGTCCAGGGCCTGACGGCGCTGGGCCTCGGTCTCGGCGTCAATCAGGTCGGCGACCCCTTCGGCCTGGGCCAGGTCCAGCTTGCCGTTCTCGAAGGCGCGACGCGTGAATTCTCCGGGCTCAGCCAGGCGAAGGCCCAGGCCTGCGAGGGCCTCCAGCAGGCCGGCGACCACGGCGGCCCCGCCGTGCACGTGAAACTCGGCGCTATCCTCGCCCGTGTAGCTCGCGGGGCTCGGGAACCACAGCACCAGGGCCTGGTCGATCAGCCGCCCATCCGCGGCCTTCAGGCGGCGCAAACTGGCCAGACGAGGTTGGGGCAGCTTGCCGGCCAGCGTCTTTAGAGCGTCGCCGCTGCCGGGACCGGACAGGCGCACGACCGCCACCGCCGCCCGGCCAGGCGCGGTGGCCGGCGCGAAGATCGTGTCGGTCATTTCGGACGGGCGGCGCCCATGCCGATATCCATCAGCTTGCGGAACTGCTCCTGGGCCCCCGCCCCGAAGGCCGCCCAGCTCTTCATTAGCTCATCCGGCGACAGCATGGCCATGTTGGAGGTCATGCGGGCCTGCATCTCCTCCACCAGCTTCTCATTGAGGCCGGTGACATCGGGCAGGCCGAGGAAGGTTCGGGCCTCCTGCGGGGTGCAGTCGATCTCAATGGTCATCTTCATGGGTGCGGACCCCTGGAATGGAAGCGACCTTTATGGGGGGCGTTGGGGCGGAAACGCTAGGGGGTTCGCAATCTGAACCCTCGCCCCCATGGGGGGAGAGGGCAGGGTGAGGGGGCCAGCGCGGCGCCAAACTCCTCACCCCGACCCTCTCCCCGCTCGCTGGGCGAGGGGGCAATCCAAGCTGCTCCCCGGCCGGGGAGGAACATTTTCCCGTATCCAGCTGTCGCCGTGGCGCGTTAGGACTCGCGTCCTTCACGTGAAACCCCGGGAGCCGCACATGGGCGAGACCACCACCATCACCACCTCCGACGGAAGCTTCTCCGCCTATGTGGCGCGGCCGGCCAAGGCCAAGGCCCCGGCGGTCGTCGTCATTCAGGAGATCTTCGGGGTCAATGCGGTGATGCGCGAGATCACCGACGGCCTGGCGGCTCAGGGCTATCTGGCCATCTGCCCCGACCTGTTCTGGCGGATCGAGCCCGGTGTCGACATCACCGACAAGTCCGAGGCCGAGTGGAAGAAGGCGTTCGAACTGTTCAACGCCTTTGACGCCGACAAGGGCGCCGAGGACATCGCCGCCACCATCGACGCCATCCGGGCGGATCCGGGGTGCACCGGCAAGGTGGGCAGCGTCGGCTTCTGCCTGGGCGGCAAGATGGCCTTCCTGACCGCGGCCCGCACCGACTGCGACGCTTCGGTCTCCTACTATGGCGTGGGCATCGAGGGCCTGACCGGCGAGGCCGAGAAGATCCAGCGGCCCCTGATGCTGCACATCGCCGAGGAGGATCAGTTTGTGCCCAAGCCCGCCCAGGAGATCATTGTCCAGGCGCTCAAGAACCATCCCCAGGTGACGATCCACACCTATGCCGGCCGCGACCACGCCTTCGCCCGGCCGGGCGGGGAGCACTATGACGAGGCCGACGCCAAGCTGGCCGGCGGCCGCACCCTGACCTTCTTCGCCGAACACCTGGGCTGAACCATGCGCGCCATTCGTTTCGACAAGACCGGCGGCCCTGAGGTCCTCACCCTGGCCGACGTGCCGAAGCCGGAGCCCAAGGCCGACGAGATCCTGGTCAAGCACCAGGCCATCGGCATCAACTTCATCGACACCTATCACCGCTCGGGCCTCTACCCCGTGCGCCTGCCTTCGGGCCTCGGCATGGAAGCGGCCGGCGTGGTCGAGGCGGTGGGGGAGGGCGTGACCCGCTTCGCCCCCGGAGACCTGGTGGCCTATGCCTCTGGGCCTATCGGCGCCTATGCCGAATACGCCGCGACTCCGGCCGAGCGGGCGGTCCGTCTGCCGGCGGGCGTGTCCGCGGCGGTGGGCGCCGCGGTGCTGTTGAAGGGCATGACGGCCGAGTTCCTGGTCCGCCGCTGTTTCCCGGTCCAGGCCGGTCAGACGATCCTGGTCCATGCCGCCGCCGGCGGGGTGGGCCAGATCCTGCTGCAATGGGCCAAGATCATCGGGGCGACGGTGATCGCCACGGTGGGGTCGCAGGACAAGGCTGAGCGGGTGAAGACCCTGGGCGCCGACCACGTCATCCTCTACCGCGACCAGGACGTGGCCGCCGAGGTTCGTCGGATCACCGGCGGGGTGGGCGTGCCGGTCGTCTATGACTCGGTGGGCGCGGCGACCTTCGAAGGCAGCCTGGCCAGCCTGGCGCGTCGGGGCATGCTGGTGTCCTACGGCAACGCCTCAGGTCCGGCTCCGGCCATCGAGCCCGGGCGGCTGTCCCGGATGGGCTCGCTGTTCCTGACCCGTCCGACCCTGTTCGACTATGTCGCCACCCAAGCCGAGCTCGACGACAGCGCCCAGGCCCTGTTCGGCCTGATCGCCGCCGGCAAGATCGAGGTGGAGATCGGCCAGACCTTCCCGCTGGCGGAAGCGCGGCGGGCGCACGAGACCCTGGAGAGCCGGGCGACGGTGGGAGCGAGTTTGTTGATTCCGTAGGAGGGGTCCTTCTCCCCTTGTGGGAGAAGGTGGCCCGAAGGGCCGGATGAGGGGTCGCAACCCCTTGTCCGGCCTTTCTTTTGGCTGATTTCAGCCCCGCGGTGAGGCCGAGAGACCCCTCATCCGACCTGGCTCCGCCAGGCCACCTTCTCCCACAAGGGGAGAAGGGTGTTTCACGTGAAACACGTTTCGATTCAGACAATTAGCAGCTCCCCCAAAGGGGGAGTAACTTTACGTGTTCATCGACTGGAAGAAGTCGTCGTTGTTCTTGGACTGGCGCAGCTTGTCGAGCAGGAACTCGATCGCATCCTGGGCGCCCATCGGGTTGAGGATGCGGCGCAGGATGTAGGTCTTCTGCAGGTGGGCCTTGTCGGTGATGAGCTCTTCCTTGCGGGTGCCGGACTTGAGCACGTCGATGGCCGGGAAGATGCGCTTGTCCGCGACCTTGCGGTCCAGGATGATTTCCGAGTTACCCGTGCCCTTGAACTCTTCGAAGATGACTTCGTCCATCCGGCTGCCGGTGTCGATCAGCGCGGTGGCGATGATGGTCAGGGAACCACCTTCCTCGATATTCCGGGCGGCGCCGAAGAAGCGCTTCGGGCGCTGCAGGGCGTTGGCGTCCACACCGCCGGTCAGCACCTTGCCCGAGGACGGCACCACGGTGTTGTAGGCGCGGCCGAGGCGGGTGACCGAGTCCAGCAGGATGACGACGTCACGCTTGTGCTCGACAAGGCGCTTGGCCTTCTCGATGACCATCTCAGCCACCTGGACGTGGCGGGTCGCCGGCTCGTCGAAGGTGGAGGACACGACCTCGCCCCGCACGGTGCGGCGCATGTCGGTGACTTCTTCCGGGCGCTCGTCGATCAGAAGGACGATCAGGTAGCACTCGGGGTGGTTGGTCTCGATGGACTTGGCGATGTTCTGCAGCATCACCGTCTTACCGACCCGCGGCGGGGCGGTGATCAGGCAGCGCTGACCCTTGCCCAGCGGGGCGACGATATCGATGACCCGGCCGGAGCGATCCTTCAGGGTGGGGTCGTCCAGCTCCATCTTAAGCCGCTCGTCGGGATAGAGCGGGGTCAGGTTGTCGAACAGGACCTTGTGGCGGACGTTCTCGGGGTTCTCGAAATTGGTCTGGTCGACCTTGACCAGGGCGAAGTAACGCTCACCCTCGCGCGGCGCGCGGATGCCGCCGTCGACGGTGTCGCCGGTGCGCAGGCCGAACTTCCGGATCTGGGAGGGGCTGACATAGATGTCGTCAGGGCCCGGCAGATAGTTGGCTTCCGGCGAGCGGAGATAGCCGAAACCGTCGGGCAGCACCTCGAGGGTGCCAGAGCCGGAGATCTCGACCCCTTCCTCGGCCAGCACCTTCAGGATCGCGAACATCATGTCCTGCTTGCGCATGGAGTTCGCGTTTTCGATCTCCAGGGTCTCCGCGAAGGACAGCAGGTCGGCGGGCGACTTGTCCTTCAGCTCCTGGAGGGACATGCGGGTCAGGCCCATGGCGGCGATGGCCTGGGCGACTTCGTTGGGCTGATCGTCTTCGCCCTCGGCCTCGGCCGCCTCGGCGGCGTCGCCCACCTGGGCCTCGAGGGCTTCAGCCTCGGCGGTCAGGTCCTCGCCCAGGGTGTGGGCGGTTTCGTCTTGGTTTTCTTCGGACATGATACTTGCTCGTCAAAAGGCGCAATGCGCCCGAAGAGGCGCGCGCCTGGGTCTAAACGCTAAGGGCGGGACAACAGGTCTCGCCGGAATGGTCTTTTGGGACCCGGCCGCAGCAGCGCCTAGCGCGCGGTCTCGGGGAAGAGGCGGGGCGTGCGCCGCAAAGGAGGCGAAGCACGTAGGATCAGCGGAACCACGTTTGGGGGTGGGTGGTCAAGGCATAGTCCACGACCCCCACCACCCGACGTCATCCTCCGGGACCCGCGCCAGCGGGGATCCGGGGGACCCAAGCGGCCTCATTCCAGCTTGAACATCAGCTTGGGCCCCCCGGATCGCCCTTCGGGCGACCGGAGGATAACGCGCTAGTTCAAGCGTAGCGGTTGAGTCACCCCAGGAACTCCGTCGTCACGGCGATCACCATGATCACCGCGGCGATGAAGGGCAGTTCGTTGGTGGCGCGCCAGAACTTGCCCGTCTTGGGACGTTCGCCGCGGGCCAGCTTCTTGCGGGCGCCGGCCAGGAAGCCGTGCCAGGCCGACAGGAAGATGATCCCGGCGATCTTGGTCAGCATCCAGGGCTTCAAGAGGAAGTCCCAGCCGCCGCGGATCTGGGTCGCGTCGATATAGATCAGGATCAGGCCGAAGATGAAGGTCAGGATCATCGACGGATTGATGATGATCCGCAGCAGCTTGGCTTCCCAGACCTGGAAGTGAGCGTCGAACTCGGTCCCAGGAGGCGCGGTCTCGGTGTGGTAGGCGTAGAGCCGGGGCAGGTACATCATGCCGGACATCCAGGCGATGACCGCGATGATGTGCAGGCCGCGGACCAGGTCGTACCAGTTCATGCCGCTGTTCCTTCCAGACGCTTGGGGCATTTGCCGTGGCCGGCCGGGCAGAGCCAGGCGCCGTCGGGCGCGCAGCCGCCGGCGCGGGGCAGGGCGTGTTCCACAGCCTTGGCGAGGCCGGAGATGAAGTCGGCGTCCCCGCCAAGCGCCGGAGCGCGGAGATAGGGGGCGCAGCCGACCGTCTTGGCCAGCTCAGCATATTCGTGGTCGAGCTCGACCAGGGTCTCGATGTGTTCGGAGACGAAGGCGATGGGGGTCAGGATCACGCCCTTGCCCTCGGCGCCGGCCCGGCGGATCTCCTCGTCGGTGGAGGGCCCCAGCCATTTCAGCGGCCCGACGCGGGACTGATAGCAGACCTTCCAGTCGGTGAGCCGGGGCAGATGGGCGGCGACCGCGGCGGCGGTGGCCTCGATCTGGGCCTGGTAGGGGTCACCCCCGTCCACCACCTGCTGCGGAAGGCCGTGGGCCGAGAACAGCAGGCGGACATTGGAAGGCTCACCGGCCTTGGCCCAGGCCTGGGCGATCTTGCCGGCGTGGGCGGCGATCAGCCCCTCGGCGGTGGGATAGCAGCAGACCGTGCGGCTGCGGCCCGGGCCCTTATAGTTGGCCGCCCAGTCCTTCAGCGAGGAGCCCGTGGTTGTGGTCGAGTACTGCGGATAGAGCGGCAGGAGCACGATCTCGTCCGGCGCATAGGCGGCCACCTCTTTCGCCGTCTGGTCGGCGAAGGGCTTCCAATAGCGCATGGCGATGAAGACCCGGGCTTCGTGACCGCGGGCCTTAAGCTCAGCCTCGAGGGCGCGGCCCTGTGCTTCGGTTTCCGGCAGCAGGGGCGAGGCGCCGCCCATGATGGCGTAGTTGGCCTGGGCCGACTTCTCCCGCCGCGACGACACGAGGGCCGCCAGCGGATAGCGGATCAGGGCCGGGACCTGGAAGATCGCCGGGTCCTTGAACAGGTTGAACAGGAAGGGCCGGACGGCCTGCAGGCTGTCGGGTCCGCCCAGGTTGAAGAGGACGACGGCGATCTTCTTGCTCATTTGCCCGTCACCCGGCGGATGGCGCGTTCGAGGTGTTCGACTGGCGTGCTCGGCATCACCCCGTGGCCGAGGTTGAAGATGTAGGGGCCCTGGTTCCAGGCCTCGATCAGGGCGTCGATCCGGGCTTCCAGCGCCGGTGTGCCGGCCAGCAGCAACAGGTTATCGAGCGCGCCCTGGATCGCCTTGCCGCCAGCCTGGATCTCCTGGCCGAGCTTGAAGGTCGCCTGGGTGTCGAGCCCCACGGCCTGGACCGGAACCCGGGCGGCGTAGTTGGAAACTTGCGCGCCCGCGCCGCGGGGCAGGCCGATGAAGGGGACATCCACACCAGCGGCCCGGACCTTCTCAATGATCCGGGTGTGCGGGCCGATGACGATGCGTTCGAAGACATCCTCGGCCAGGCTCTCCGACCAGCTTTCGAACAGCTTCAGCACCTGGGCGCCCGACTTGGCCTGCATGACCAGGTAGCGGGCGGTGGACTCGACCAGCACGTCCAGCAGGGCGTCGAGCTGGTCCGGATGCTTGTAGGCCCACAGCCGGGCCTCCTCGCGCTTATTGCCCCGGCCCTCGATCATGTAGGTGGCAACGGTCCAGGGCGCGCCGGCGAATCCGATCAGGGCGCGTTCGGGCTCCAGCTCGGCCCGGACCCGCTGCAAGGTCTCACCGATGCTGGCGAGGCGGCCGGTGGAAGCCTCCACCTGGTCAGCCAGGGCTTCAATGGAGGGCAGGGCGCCTAGACGCGGACCCTCTCCCGCCTCGAACCAGACCTCCTGGCCCAGCGCCTGGGGGATCAAGAGGATGTCGGCGAAGACAATGGCCGCATCCAGCGGGAAGCGGCGCATGGGCTGAAGCGTCGCCTCAGCCGCCATCTCCGGATTGTAGCAGAAGGACAGGAAGTCCCCGGCCTTCTCCCGCAGAGCCCGGTACTCGGGAAGCGAACGGCCGGCCTGGCGCATGAACCAGACGGGAGGGCGTTCCAGGGTCTCGCCAGCGAGGGCGCGAAGCAGGCGGGGTTTCACTTGGTCCGACATGAGAGCCCTTAAACCGCCTTCGCTTGCAAGGCTCAAGCCCGCGTCCTGTCCGGTTCGTCCCCGCCCAGCCTTCTTCCTTTCAAGAAAGAAGGATTTTTTAGAGGGGGTAGGGGTTGGCCCTGGGGATCATGGTGAAAAACGGGATCATTTCCGGCGCGGCGCCGGGCTCTTCCCCAGGCTTTCGACTCTCCGCCCCCAGGCCCTATGCACAGGCCGTGGATAACGGGGACAGGTTGCAACCCGTCTGAACCGCTTAATCTTTCATTAACCCTTCGGGGGATGGGTCGGCGCGGCTCGGGCCGCCCCGCGTTCACCCTTTCTTAACCTTCTCACAGCCCCGGTCCCCCGGCCCGATCGTCTGGATACGGACAGGGTCATCCGGGGCGTTCCTCCCCGTTGTTCCGCAGAGGCGCCGAAGGCCGCCGCCCTATCCCCAATCGCGTCCGGCTTCGCTAAGAAGATTTCGACTCATTCCTCCCCAGGAAAATTTCCGCGAGGCGCGCCATTTCAGATCCCCCCCTGCACCCGCCGACGGGCCGCTTCGCCACCTACTTCCATGTGCACCTGGTCTCGGACTCCACCGGCGAGACCCTGAACGCCATGGCGCGGGCGGTCTGCGCCCGGTTCGAGAACGTATTGCCGATCGAGCACATCTACGCCCTGGTGCGCTCGCCCCGTCAGCTGGAGCGGGCCCTGACCGACATCGAGGCGGCGCCCGGGGTGGTCATTCACACCATCGTCGATGACGGCCTGCGCGCGGCGCTGGAGGATGGCTGCCGCAAGCTGGACATGACCTGCATCGCGGCGCTCGACCCCTTGATCTCGTCCCTGTCGCGCTATCTGGGCGCGACCCTGACCCGGCGGGTCGGCGTGCAGCACGCCCTGGACAACGACTACTTCAACCGCATGGACGCCCTGAACTACGCCATCGGCCACGATGACGGCCAGGGCGGTCAGGATCTCGACCAGGCCGACGTGGTGCTGGTGGGGGTGTCGCGGACCTCGAAGACCCCGACCTGCATCTATCTGGCCCACCGGGGCATCCGCGCGGCCAATGTGCCCCTGGTGCCAGGCCGGCCGATCCCGGAAAAACTCTTCGGCCTGCGCCACGCCTTGATCGTCGGCCTGTCGATCTCGCCGGACCGGCTGATCCAGATCCGCCGCAACCGGCTGCTGAGCCTGAAGGAGAACCGGGAGTCGACCTATATCGACCACGAGGCGGTGCGCGAGGAGATCGTCCAGGCGCGCCGGCTCTATGAACGCATGGGCTGGCCGGTGATCGACGTAACCCGGCGCAGCGTGGAGGAAACCGCCGCGGCGGTGCTGAACCTGCTGCACGGCGGCGGGGCGACGGTGGAGGTGATCGGGTGAGCGTGATCCTGGCTTCGAAAAGCGCGGCGCGGACCGCGGTGCTGAAGGGCGCGGGCGTGGCCTTCGAGACCGCCGTCTCCGGCGTCGACGAGGATGCGGTCAAGACGGCCCTTTTGGCGGAGGGCCAGGGGGCCAAGGCCATCGCCGAGGCCCTGGCCGAGCTGAAGGCCCAGAAGATCAGCCAGTCCCGCCCGGGCCTGGTGATCGGCGCCGACCAGACCCTGGAGTTTGACGGCCGGCTCTATGACAAGGCCGAGACCGTGGAGGAGGCCCGCGCCCGGCTGAAGCTGCTGCGCGGCCAGCCGCACCAGCTGCACTCGGCGGTGGTTGTGGCCAAGGACGGCGCGCCGATCTGGCGCGACATGGTGAGCTGCACCCTGACCATGCGCGACTTCTCCGACGACTTCCTTGAGGACTATCTGGTCCGCGAGGGCGAGGCGGCCCTGGGCTCGGTGGGCTGCTACCGGCTGGAAAGCCTGGGCGCTCAGCTGTTCTCGAAGATCGAGGGCGACTATTTCGCCATCCTCGGTCTGCCGCTGCTGGGCCTGCTGGACCTGCTGCGCAACCATGGCCTGGTGATCCGATGAGCCTGTCGGGCAAGACCCGGGTGGCCGGCGTGGTCGGCCAGCCCATCGCGCATTCCATGAGCCCGGTGTTGCACAACGCCTGGATCGCCGCGGCCGGACTGGATGCGGTCTATGTCCCCTTTGGAATCGCCGAAGGCCGCTTCGCGGCCTTCGTGCAGGGACTGCGTGGCGGCAGCGTCGCGGGCCTTAACGTCACCCTGCCGTTCAAAGGCGAAGCCCTGGCCGCCGCGGACGAAGCGACCTCGCGGGCCGCGGGCGCGCGGGCGGCCAATGTCCTGGTGTTTCGCCCTGATGGTTCGATCCTGGCCGACAACACCGACGGCCTGGGCCTGCTGGCCGCTTTCGCCGAACAGGCGCCAGGCTTTGATCCCAAGACCGGACCGGTGGTGATCCTGGGCGCTGGCGGCGGGGCTCGCGGCGCCGCGGCGGCGTTTGTGGAGGCGGGTTGCCCTGAAGTGCGGATCGTCAACCGCACCCTGGCCAAGGCCGAAGAGATCGCCACCGCCCTGGGCGGGACGGTGCGGGCTTACGGCCTGGACCAGGCGGGGGCCGCCTTCGAGGGCGCCAATGGGCTGGTCAACGCCACCTCGGCGGGCCTGGCCAATGGCGGGGCGATCGACGTGCCCCTGGCGGCGACGCCGGAGGCCTGTGTGGTGATGGACATGGTCTATAAGCCCCTGACGACGCCGTTCCTGGCCGGGGCCCAAGGTCTTGGCCGGCGGACCGTGGATGGCCTGGCCATGCTGATCGGCCAGGCGATCCCGTCCTTCGAAGCCTTCTACGGCCAGACGCCGCCAGCCTCGGTGGATGTCCGGACCCTGGCGATCCAGACCCTGGGCCTCTAAGACAACCGCCAAAGGGAGAACGCCAAAGATGTTGACCATCGGCCTGACCGGCTCCATCGGCATGGGCAAGTCCACTACGGCGGCCATGTTCCGCGAGGCCGGGATCCCGGTCTATGACGCCGACGCCGCTGTCGCTGACCTCTATGTGAAGGGCGGGGCGGCGGTAGAGCCGCTGGAGGCCGCCTTTCCCGGTGTGACCAAGGACGGCGCCGTCGACCGCGAGGCCCTGCGCCAGCGGGTGCTCGGCAATGACGAGGCCATGGCCAAGCTGAACTCCATCGTCCATCCCCTGGTGGGCATGAGCCGGATGGGTTTCTTCGCGGAGGCCCAGGCGGCCAAGGCCGACATGGTGATCCTCGATATCCCGCTGCTGTTCGAGACCGGCGGCAACGCCAATATGGACGCCGTGGTGGTCGCCTCGGCCCCGGCCGAGATGCAGCGTGAGCGGGTGCTGGCCCGCGAGGGGATGACCGACGCCCGGCTGGACGACATCCTCAAGCGCCAGACCCCGGACGCCGAGAAGCGCGCCCGCGCCGACTTCATCGTCGACACCGGCCAGGGGCTGGAGCATGCCCGCGCCCAGGTGCAGGAGATCATCGCTGCCCTGCGCGATCCCCTGCGGCGGCCGCAGAAGAAGACGGCTGCGCCGAAGTAAGGCCCAGCAAGCAATTGGTGTCATCCCGGAAAGCCGCGCCAGCGGCTTGTCCGGGACCCATATGCGCGGGGGTTTGCAGGATGGATCGGTGTCTATGAGTCCCGGTCTTTCGCTGACGCGAAAACCGGGATGACACCCGTTTTTCCTGAAGGTGTGGACCCGTCGCCGCAGCGGCTTGAAGCGGCCGCCCAATCGCGCCAAGACAGAGCCATGGCCCGCGAGATCGTTCTGGACACCGAGACTACCGGCTTCGAGCCGCATCTCGGCCACCGGCTGGTCGAGCTTGCGGCGCTCGAGATCGAGGACTTCATCCCCACGGGGCGGAGCTTCCACGTCTATATCGACCCCGAACGCGACATGCCGCCGGACGCCGAGCGGGTGCACGGCCTGTCGGCCGCCTTCCTGAAGGGCAAGCCGAAGTTCGCCGACGCTGAGGTGAGCCACGCCTTCCTGGACTTCGTGGCCGACGCCCCGATCATCGCCCACAACGCCGACTTCGACCGCAGCTTCGTCAATTTCGAGCTGGAGAAGGTGGGCCTGTCGATCCTGCCGGAGACCCGCTGGATCGATACGCTGGCCATGGCCCGCAAGCGGTTTCCGGGGATGCACAACTCCCTGGACGCGCTCTGCAAACGCTTCAAGATCTCGCTTTCCGAGCGCGAGAAGCACGGGGCGCTGATCGACGCCCGCCTGCTGGCGGCGGTCTATCTGGAGCTGAAGGGGGGCCGCGAGCGCCGGCTCGAGCTGACCGCGGAGCGGACCTCGGTGGCGGTGAGCACCGTGCGCCGGATCGGCGACTATGGCGCGCGGCCGCGCCCGCTGGCGCCGCGCTCCACGCAAGAGGAACGCGCCCGCCATGCCGCCTTCGTCACCGGGGTGATGAAGAACGACGAGCTGTGGAAGAAGTTCGGGATCTGACCTTGGGTGTCATCCCGGATAAGCGCTGCGCGCTTTCCGGGATGACACCCATTGTCGCGCTGAGGGCCTCGATCAGGCGTTGCCGATGACCACGCCCTGGCCTTCGCCCTGGGCCTTGCGCGCGGCGTAGACGCCGGCGAAGTCGATGGGGTCGAGCAGGAAGGGCGGGAAGCCGCCGTCCGAGGTGACGTCGGCGATCACCCGGCGGGCGAAGGGGAACAGGAAGCGCGGGCACTCGATGAGCAGCACCGGCTCGATGTCTTCCGCACCCACGCCTTCGATGGCGAACACGCCGCCGTAGAGCAGCTCGATGTGGAACACCGGGCCATCCTCGCGGGTCGCACGGGCCGAGAGCTTCAAGTCGACTTCAAAGAAGCCGTCGTCACGGCCGCGGGCGTTCATCTCGACGCCCATCTCGATCTGCGGCTGGGCGCCGCCGGCGCGCAGCACTTCCGTGGCGCGCGGGTTCTCGAAGGACAGGTCGCGAATGAACTGGGCCAGGACGCGGACGCCGGGCTCGGCGCGGGCTTCGGTGGACGCCGCGGGATCGATATCGCTCATCTTGCAGGAAATTCCGTATGCCGGCGCAGGCCGCCTGTTATCGCCGGGCTGCTAACATGGCCCCCAGGCGGATGCAATCTCGCCCCAAACCTACGGTCTCTTTCGGGAAAGGTGTTCCGCTCTATATAATCCTCAGCCTGTTCGCAGCCCCCGAGACCCGCTTGCAAATTCTCCAGCTGATCATCTTCGCCGGCCTCGCCGCCGTGGTCCTGTTCCAACTCTACTCCGTGCTGGGCCGCCGGGTGGGCCGCCAACCGGAGGATGGGACCGGCCCGAAGCCCCTGCCGGGCGCGCCGAGCGTTCCTGACCGGCCGGCGGAGGACAACCTCGCCAGCGGTGTCAGCCTGTCTGGCCTGGCGGCGGTGAAAGGGGTCGATCCCGGCTTCGACCTGGCCCATTTCCTGGACGGCGCGCGCTCGGCCTACGCCACCATCGTGCGCGCCTATTCCAGCGGTGATCGCGAAACCCTGAAGCCGCTCCTGTCGCCCATCGTCAACGACGCCTTCGAGGCCGGCATGGCCGCCCGCGAGGCCGAGGGTCGCACAGAAGAGACCGAATTCACCCAGCCGCCGCGCGCCGATCTGGACAATGCGGCCCTGGACGGGACCACCGCCCGTCTGACCGTCCGCTTCCTGGCTGAGTTCCGCACCCGCGGGAAGGGTCCGGAAGGCGAGACCGTCGACGACCGTCGCACCGCCGAGCTGTGGACCTTCGAACGGGACCTGAAGAGCAAGGACCCCAACTGGATCCTGATCCGCGTCGACGCCGCCGAGGCGTGAGGGTGAAGCTTCCGATGTGCGTTCCTTCTCCCCTTGCGGGAGAAGGTGGCCTGGCGGAGCCAGGCCGGATGAGGGGTTTCTCGGCCACGATCGCCGCGGGCCTGTTCCTCGCCGCCTGCGCCACAACGCCGGCGCCCACACCGACGCCCGGTCCGCAGCCGAAACCCAAGCCGCCCGAGCCGCCGCCGGCCGAGCGGCTGAAGGCCGAGACCTTCGCTGATATTCCAGGCTGGGAGGCCGAGGACCACGCCGCGGCCTTCACCGCATTCCGCTCGGTCTGCGGCGCCGCGCGTGAGCCGGAGATGGCCGGCGCCTGCCGCCGGGCCCGGTCGGTGGAGCTGCTCGCCGCGCCCCAGGCCAAGGCGTTCTTCGAGACCAACTTCACCCCCTACCGCGTGGCCGGCGAAGGGGTGCTGACCGCCTATTTCGCCCCGGAGTATCCCGCCCGCCGGGTTCCGGACGCCGAGTTCTCCGCGCCTGTGCGGCCCAGGCCCGCCGACATGGTCCTGGCCGGGACCTCCGGCAAGGAGGCGATGCAGCGCCAGCCGGACGGGACGCTGCTGCCCTATCCAGACCGGACCTGGATCGAGACGCAAGGCCCCAAGGACGCCCTGGCCTGGATGCGCCCCGAGGACCTGTTCTTCCTGCAGATCCAGGGCTCCGGGGTTCTGACCCTGGAGGACGGGGTGCGGATGAAGGCGCTCTACGCCGCCAACAACGGCAAGCCCTTCATCGGCATCGCCAACCAGATGCGCGACAAGGGCCTGCTCGCCCCGGACAACATCTCCGGTGAGGCGATCCGCGCCTGGCTGGCCGATCACCGCGGCCCGGACGCCGATGCGGTGATGCGGCTCAATCCACGTTTCGCCTATTTCAGCCTGGCGCCCGATGACGGCAAGCCGCCGGCCGGGGCGGCGGGGATCCCCCTGCCGGCTGGCCGGGCCATCGCCGTGGATCCGACGCGCCACGCCATGGGCGAGCTGTTGTGGATCGACGGAACCGCCCCGATCCTCAACGGCGCCTTCCCCGCCTATCGCCGGCTGGTCACCGCCCTGGATGTGGGCGGGGCGATCAAGGGCGATGTCCGCGCGGACCTCTATCTGGGCCAGGGCCAGGCCGCGGGCGCCGAGGCCGGCCGGGTGCGTCACACCCTGCGCATGCACCTGCTGCGCCCCAAGCCCTGAGGCGGCGGTGATCAAGCGGCCCATTCGACCGGACGAGCTGAAGCTCTGGTCCATGGTGGCCGGCACCGTGCGGCCCCTGCCCGGGCGGGCGGTCCCGAAGATGGACCCGGACCATGCGCCCGCGCCGCACGACCCGGATGCGCGGGCCGCGCGCCTGCCGGCGCCGGACCGCCCGGTGCACAAGCCTTTGCGGCAGGCGAGCCTGGATCCCATCGAGCCGGGCCGCCGCCACCGGATCGCCCGGGAGCGCGAGGAGATCGGCGCCCGCATCGACCTGCACGGCTATGGCCAGGACCAGGCCCGCGCCGCCCTGGAAGGCTTTGTCCGGCGCAATTTCGACGAAGGGCACCGGGCGGTGCTGGTGATCACCGGCAAGGGCCTGCGCGGCGACGGCGTCCTGCGGCGGCTGACCCCCGAATGGCTGGCGGCCCCGGCCCTGCGCGACATGGTCGCCGGGGTGAGCGAGGCGCACCGGCATCATGGGGGGGCGGGGGCGCTGTACGTGGCCCTCAAAAGGAAGCCGCGGCCTCAGGTTTAGGTCCACGAACCTCACGAACCACACAAACCCGCTCATCCCGGCGAACGCCGGGAACCAGATGACGAGTGCGGAGCCTGGAGACCTGGGCCCCGGCATTCGCCTCGGTGGGCGGAACTTGGAATGTTCGTGTGGTTCGTGCTCCCTCAGGTCTGCGCGGCCGCCGAAGTCTTGCCCCACCGATCCGCCCAGCAGGTCACCCCCACATGGGCGGTCACATTGCCCACCGTGCGCGAGAAGTCGGGCAGGGTCTCGACCGCCAGCAGCAGGGGCAGGAGGTCCAGCGGCAGGCCCATGGCCATCGAGATCGGCACCAGGGTGGTGAAGAAGGTGACCGAACTCGCCACCCCCACCGTCGCCAGGCTGACCAGGCAGGCCACCACCACGCCGATGGCCAGGCGGGCGGGGTCGAGGTGGACGCCGTAGATGTGGGCCACATAGATGGCGACGGCCAGGTTGCCGGGCGGGCTGGTCAGGCGGAAGACCGAAACCGCCAAGGGCATGACCACCCCGCGCACGGTGGCCTTGACCCCCAGGCGCTCGGTGGTCTCCAGCATCAGGGGCAGGCAGGCCAGGGACGACTGGGTGGAGATCGCCATGGCCTCCACCGGGATCAGGGCCTGGAACAGGCGCCCGGGCGCGATCTTGCCGCCGAAGATGGCCATCAGCAGGCCCAGGCCCCCGGCCATCAGGCACATGATCGAGACCACGATCACATACTGGCCGAGCACGCCCACGGCGCCGAAGCCGGTCTGGTCGCCGACCACCAGGGCCAGGAAGAAGACCCCGAAGGGCGCAAGCTTCAGGACCCAGTCGACGATGACCATCATGGTCGCCTGGACGGCGTCGAACAGGGCGAACAGGTGGCCGCGGCGATCCTCCGACAGGCGGCTGGCGGCCATGCCGAACACCAGGGCGAACAGGCAGATGGAGGCGACGGCGCCGTCGGCGGCGGCCTTGATCGGGTTGGCGGGGACAAAGGACTTCAGCCATTCGCCCAGGGGCGGCACGGGCGGAATACCCGCAGCCTGACCCTCGGCGGCCTTGCGCAGGCCCGCGGCGGCTTCGGCCGGCGGCGGCCAGACGGCCAGCAGGGCTGGCGTCAGGATCGCGGTCGCGGTGGTGGCGATCAGCAGCATGACCCCGAAGGTCAGCAACGCCCGGCCGGCGACCCCGCCGCCCGCCACCGTGCCGGCCGCCTGGGCCGCGCCAACCACCAGAAGGGAGAAGACCAGCGGGATGATGGTCATCCTCAGGCTGTCCAGCCAGACCCCGCCGAGCGCGCTCGCATAGGTGACCAGCTGGTCCTGGAACGGCGAATGCAGGGCCGCCAGGGTGGCGCCGATGGCCAGACCCAGGATGAGGCCGGCGAGAATGCGAAGGGTCAGCGAATTCATGACCCCAGACTTACGGGCGCGGAAGCTGCTGACTAGAGAGAATTTCTTTCCCGCGTCCGCTCATTCCCGCGCAGACGGTTACTTCGGCAGGGCGAAGGCGATGAGCTGGTCGCCGGCCTTGGTGCGGGACTTGGCGTGCCCGCCGGCGGCGATGACCACGTATTGGCGGCCTTGCCAGACATAGGTCATGGGCGTCGCCTGGCCCCCGGCCGGCAGGCGGCCCTTCCAGACTTCCTTGCCCGTGCGGGCCTCGAAGGCGCGCAGGTAATTGTCCATGGCGGCGCCGATGAAGACCAGTCCGCCGGCGGTGACGATGGGGCCGCCGAAGTTGGGGGTGCCGGTGCGGCGCAGGAGGAATTGTGAACCGGGAACAAGGTCGCGGGTGGTCCCGAGCGGAACCTGCCACAGGATCCTGCCATCATGCAGATCGACGGCGGCCAACTGGCCCCAGGGCGGTGGATTGCAGGGCAGGCCCAGGGGGGACCGCAGCAGCTCGCGCTTCATCCCGTAGGCCGCACCCGCATTGGGGCTGATCTCCAGGTCGGGCCGGGCCGCCTTTTCGGCGGCGTAGGCCCTGCGTGGGATCAGGGTCACTTTGTGCAGGGCGCTGGAGGTGTTGACGATGGCCACGCCCAGGCCGGGATCGAAGGCGATCCCGCCCCAGTTCGAACCGCCGCCCGTAAAGGGATAGACAATCGTCCCTTGGGTCGACGGCGGGGTGTAGATCCCGTCGTTGCGGGCGCCCCGCATCAAGGCTGCGCAGGCCTTTCTCTCCCAAGGCGTGATCCCGAAGGCCTCGGCGGTAGTGATCCGTTGGGGCGCAAGGGGCGGCGGGGCGACGGGAAAGGGTTGGGTCGGCGAAAGCTGGTCCCCGATCGCGCCGCTCCGCGGAACCGGGCGCTCCACGACCGGGATCAGGGGCTGGCCGGTCTCGCGGTTGAGGGTGAAAAGCAGACCCTGCTTGGTGGGCTGAATCACGGCGGGTGCGGTCACGCCCTTCCAGGTGACGGTGGCCAGGGTTGGCTGGGCTGGGAGGTCATAGTCCCAGACGTCGTGATGCGTGGTCTGGAACGCCCAGACCACCTCGCCGGTGGCCGCCCTCAGGGCCACGACCGAGTTGGCGTGGCCGGCGTTTCCGGGCCGGGCCGCGCCGTAGAAGTCCGGGCTGGGGCTTGAGGTCGGCAGGAAGACCAGGCCCCGCGCCTCATCGACGCTCATGGGCGCCCAGACATTGGCGGCGCCGGACCGGACGGCGGGCCGGGCCCCAGCCAGGGGATCGAAGCGCCACTTCAACCTGCCGCTGACCGGATCAAAGGCGTGAACCGCGCCGGAGGTCTCCACCTGGCGCTGGTTGTCGTCGATGGAGGAGCCTGTGATCACAACACCCGCGACCACCACCGGGGGTGAGGTGATCTGGGCGCTGCCGGGCCGGGAGAGGCTGACGCCCGGTATGGCGTCCACGAAGCCGGCGGCGCCGAAACCCCGGCAGGGCATGCCCGTCCGGGCGTCCAGGGCGAACAGACGCCGGTCGTTGGTCGCGGTGAAGATCCGCTCGGCGCAGGGGGCTCCCGCGGGCGCCGTTGGGTCCCGCCACCAGGCCACCCCCCGACAGGCGTAGCTGTTCGGATAGTGGACGCCCGCCGCGATTTTCGGGTCGAAGGTCCAGAGCGGTCGGCCTGTTCCGGGATCGAGGGCGAACACCGTGTTGAACGGCGAGCAGGCATATAGCCGGCCGCCGGCCAGGATCGGCGTGGCTTCGAAGGCGGCCCGTTCGATATCGCCAGCATGGGTTTTCAGGACGCCGGTGGAAAAGGACCAGGCCGGCTTCAGCCGGCCGACATTGGCGAGGTTGATCTGGGCGGCCGGCGAATAGCGGGTCCCGCCAGCGTCGCCACCATAGTGGGTCCAACCAGCGTCGGCGGCTCCAGCCTCCGAAGCGGCGAGTCCCATGGTCAGGACAACGGCGGTGAACAGACCCGGTTTCAGCACCGCATGATGAGGCGTCCGGCGCCGCTCCGGGTCAAGAGGTTGTAGGCCGCCGCCGCCGCAACAGCTCCGCGCAGCCGGCCAGGTAGAGGGCGATGGCGATTTCGAAGGCCACGCCGGTGGCGTCGCCGGGATCGACCGGGTCGCCGGGCAGCATGGCCTGGCCGAACAGGGCGATCATCATGTTGTTGGCCAGGTGGGCGCCGATGGCGAACTCCAGCCCGCCCAGGCGAATGGCGGTCCAGGCGAAGGCGGCGCCGATGATCGCCCGCGCCACCAGGGCGTAGGGGCTGAACTCCAGGTGGACCAGGGAGAACAGCAGGCCGGAGACCAGTATGGCCAGGTAGGGCTTGCCGGTCAGGGCCTGGGCCTGTTGCAGGACATAGCCGCGGAACACCGCCTCCTCGGCCCAGGCGGCCAGCAGGAAGCCGACGGCGCTGGCCGCGACATAGATCATCCGCACCTGGAACGCCGCGCGGTCGTCGAAGATCGGCGCTCCGGCCGACAGGGAGGCCTCGCCGTGCATCAGGCCGGCCACCTGGGACAGGACTACGGCGCCGGCCAGGCCCAGGCCGAAGCCCAGGGCCAACTGGCGCCAGCGGAAGCGCGGCGCGGCGGTGATCCAGCTGCGCAAGGGCCGGTCGAAGATGCGGGCCGCCGCGATCAGGGCGCCGAGCGCCGCCGCCCCCAGGGCCAGGCTGATCTCCAGCACATAGAGCGCCGAGCGCAGCAGGGGCGGTGGCCCGGCGATGGGATCGGAGTTCAAGAGGTCGATCCCCAGGGCCGCCAGGGCCTCGACCATCACCCCTGTCGCGATGACCCCCAGGATAAAGGCCAGGGTCAGGCCCGCCGCGGCCATGGCCAGCACCCGCGGCCAGGACCGGTCGCGGGGACCGGCGGCGGCCAGGAACGGAGCCTCGTCGAGGGCGGGAAGGGCGCTCATGCGGCGAAGGTTAGCCTGGGTCGGGGTGAGCCGCTATGCTCAGGCCCATGCGTCGCACCCTGCCCCTGATGCTCGTCCTCCTGACCGCCGGCGCGGCCCATGCGGCCGACCCCGGCGCGGATCCCAGGGCGGATCGGGGAACGATGCAGCAGAAGGACACCTTCCGCGACGCGGCCCTGGCCCCGCTGGAGGATCTGAACCTCAAGCAGCAGGGGGTGCCCGACGTGCTCGCGCGGGCCAGATCCAATCCTTACGACCTGACGGGCCTGGACCGCTGCGAGGGGATCGCCGGCGAGATCGGCCGCCTGGACGGCGCCCTGGGCCCCGACCTGGACGAGGCCCCGCCGCCCGATGAGCGCACGAAGCTGCAGAAGGCCGGCGGCGCGATCAAGGACGCTGGTGTCGCCGAGGTGCGCGCCGAGACCCGTTCGGTGCTGCCGTTCCGGGGCTGGATCCGCAAGCTGACCGGCGCCGCGCGGCACGAAAGGAAGGTGGCCGAGGCGATCCGCGCCGGCGAGGTGCGTCGGGGCTATCTGAAGGGCGTTGGCATGCGGATGAACTGCGCCCCGCCGGCCGCGCCGTCCTGGTTCACGCCCGCGCCGCCGCCCAGCGCGCCGGAAAAGGCCAAGGGCGCGCTGGAGGCCCTTTGGCTCAAGCTGCTCGCCTGGTTCCGGAGCTGGTGGCCGTTCTAGAGCGCGTTCCGATAAGTGGACGCCGGTTATCGGATCAAAACGCGCGGGTCCAAGCTCTCAGGCCGCGGCGGCGCGGCGGGCGCGGGCCTGCAGGATGCGCGGGCCGGTGTCGTCCAGCCGCACGGCGGTGAGCACCCCGGTCGCATAGACCCCGGTGTCGATGCCGATCCGGGCCGGCAGGACCTGCGGCTCCTCCATCGGCGTGTGGCCGTGGACAATGATCTTCTCGAACCGGCCGGGCGCGGTCAGGAACTCCTGGCGGATCCAGATCAAGTCCTTCTCGGACTGTCGGGACAAGGGCACCCCAGGCCGAACACCGGCATGGACAAAGGCGTAGTCGCCAACCTCGATCATCAGTTCGAGATTGCGATAGAACTCCAGGTGCTCTGCCGGCAGGGCTTCAGCCAGGGCTTCGGAGGCCTTGATCCAGGCCTCGGTGTCGGTGCGCTGGGCCGGCGGCTGGACGCCGTAGGAGGCCAGGGTGGTGTTGCCGCCGAAGTCCGCCCAGGTGGCGCCGAAGCTCGGCTCCTCCAGGAACTGCAGCAGGGCCTCCTCGTGGTTGCCCTTCAGGGTCCGGACCTCGAAGGCGGTCTCCCGCATCAGGCCAAGGATCCGCTCCACCACCCCGGCCGAGGCCGGGCCGCGGTCCACATAGTCGCCCACAAAGATCAGCATTGGCCGCTCGGCCGGCTGCGAGGCCAGGGCGTCCTCGGCGATGGTCAGGATCAGGGGATCGAGGGCGTCCAGATGCCCGTGCACATCCCCCACCGCATAGACGAGCCGTCCGCCGGTGGAGGCGGCTGCAGGCTTGGCCTTGGGTTTGAAGAGATTGCGGAACACCGACGACAAACTCCTTGAACGCACCGCAACATAGGCGCGCAGGGCTTAAGCTTCAACGAAGGCCGCGACCTTGAGGTTGCTGGCGGCTCGGCCCTGCCTGGCCTAGCCTCACACACCCCGACGTGCGGAGCGGTCCATGAGCAAGGTTCCCCAGATCACCCTGGCCTTCTGGGTGTTGAAGATCCTCGCCACCACCCTGGGCGAGACCGGCGGCGATCTGGTCTCGATGACGCTCGGCCTGGGCTATGCGGCGGCGACGGGCCTGTTCTTCGCGGTCTTCCTGGCCCTGGCCAGCGGCCAGGTGCTGGCCCGCCGCTTCTATCCGTTCCTCTATTGGGGCGTGGTTCTGGCCACCACCACCGTCGGCACGACCATCTCCGATTTCCTCGATCGCACGGCGGGGCTCGGCTATCTCGGCGGCGCGGCGGTGCTGTCGGCGACCCTCGCGGCTGTGCTCGCGGCTTGGCGCCTGACGCTGGGCGCCATCGCCTCGGATCACATCTCGGATCGGCGCCATGAGAGCTTCTACTGGCTGACCATCCTGGTCTCGAACACCCTGGGCACGGCGCTGGGGGATTTCCTGGCCGACGATTCCGGCCTGGGCTACGGCGGCGGCGCCCTGCTGATCGGCGCGCTCATCGCCGCCGTGGCCGGCGCCCACCGCTTCACCCGCCTGCCCAAGACCCTCCTGTTCTGGGTCGCCTTCGTCCTCACCCGGCCCCTGGGCGCGACGGTCGGCGACCTGCTGACCAAGCCGCACGCCAAGGGCGGCCTGGACCTGGGCACAATCCCAGCCTCAGCCCTCATCGCCCTGGCGGTGGTGGTCGGGGTGACGGTGGTCTATCGCGGGGGGCGCGGGGCGGCCGGGGCCTCAGCCTAGGCGTCCGTCCCGTCCCTCAGTCGGCCGATCACGTGCGGTGATCCCCCGCAAAGGGTGACTGACCGTCGATTCGGGAAGTTTCCTGGGACAATCCAATCTCTTGAGAGAGATTGGTGGAGCCGAGGGGAATCGAACCCCTGACCTCCTCATTGCGAACGAGGCGCTCTACCATCTGAGCTACGGCCCCAGGAAGGCGCGGAATAAGCGTTTTCGCAGGGGCCCTGTCAAGCGGAAGAAAGCGGCTGGGCTGTCGCAGGCGGGGCGGGGCGCTTGCCAGTGGGCCGCAAGCCCCGCTAAACCCGGCTCAACAGACCTGGAAGGCACATGGCCACCCTCATTCTCTTCGTCTTTGGCGTGCTCAACGCCCTGATCAATGTCCTGGTCTTCGCGGTGGTCGCCAGCGCGATCCTGTCCTGGCTGGTGGCGTTCGATGTCATCAACCTGCGCAATCCGCTGGTGAACCAGGTGGTGCGGTTCCTGGACGCCATCACCCGGCCGATCCTGCGGCCGTTCCAGCGGATCATTCCGCCGCTCGGCGGGGTCGACATCAGCCCGGTGGTCGCCCTGATCATCATCACCGTCGCCCAGAGCACCCTGCTGCCGGGCCTGCGGAACTGGCTGCTGGGCCTGGTCGGGGGCTGAGGCGCGTGCGGCTGGCGGTCCGGGTGACGCCCAAGGGCGGCCGGGACGCCGTGGACGGCTGGGGGCTCGATCCCGCCGGCCGGCCGCTATTGAAGCTGCGGGTCAGCGCGGCGGCCTCGGATGGGGCGGCCAACGCCGCCGTCATCGCCCTGCTGGCCAAGGCCGTGGGGCGGCCCAAGTCCGCCCTGACCATCGTCTCAGGCGAGACCTCGCGGGTGAAGCTGATCGAGATCGACGGGCTGGAGGCTGAGGGCTTGGCGGCCAAGCTCGGGGCCCCGCCTTCCTGAGGGCGGGACTACTCGTCCACGAACCACACGAACCATACGAACATCCAAAGTTCCGCTCACCCCGGCGAAGGCCGGGGTCCAGGTCATAGGGCGCGGCGACCGTCATCTGGTTCCCGGCGTTCGCCGGGATGAGCGGCTATATATGTTCGTGTGGTTCGTGGACCAAACCCTGCCAACCCTTACGGATTGTACGCCCGCTCCCCGTGGGTGGAGACGTCGAGGCCTTCCTCGATGTGCTCGTCGCGGGCGCGCAGGCCCAGGGTGGCCTTCAGGGCCAGGGCGAGGATCAGGCATGCCACGCCGGACCACAGGCAGGTGATCACGACGCCCAGGGCCTGGACGCCGAACTGGCGGCCCATGTCCATGCCCTCGGCATAGCCCGCGCCGCCCGCGGCCGGCGAGGCGAGGACGGCGACCAGCAGGGTCCCCAGGATGCCGCCGACCCCGTGGACGGCGAAGACGTCCAGGCTGTCGTCGATGCGCAGCTTGTGCTTCACCAGCTCCACCGCCTGGTAGCAGACCAGGCTGCCGGCGGCGCCCAGGACCACGCCGCCCAGGGGGCCGACGAAGCCGGAGGCCGGGGTGACGGTGGCCAGGCCCGCGACCACGCCGGTGACCAGGCCAACCATGCTGGGCCGACCGAACCGGCGCCATTCGATGAAGGCCCAGACCAGGCCCGCGGTGGAGGCTGACAGGTGGGTGGCGATCAGGGCCGAGCCCGCGTCGCCATTGGCGGCCAGGGCGCTGCCGCCGTTGAAGCCGTACCAGCCGACCCACAGCATGCCGGCGCCGATCATGGTCATGCCTGGATTGTGCGGCGGCGAAAGGTCCCGCGGATAGCCGTCGCGCGGCCCCACGGCCCAGGCCATGACCAGGGCCGAGACGCCGGCCGTGGCGTGGACGACCAGGCCGCCGGCGTAGTCCATGACGTGCAGCCCGGCCAGCCAGCCGCCGCCCCAGACCCAGTGGCAGACCGGGGCATAGACCAGGAACAGCCACAGGCCGGAGAAGACCAGCACGGCGGAGAACTTGATGCGCTCGACAAAGGCGCCGACGATCAGGGCCGGGGTGATGACGGCGAAGGTCATCTGGAAGCCGAAGAACACGCTTTCCGGCAAGGCGCCCACCACCGCATGGCGGGCGTCGTGCATCAGGCCGAACTTGGCGAGGTCGCCGATCCAGCCGCCGGTTCCGGAGAAGGACAGGCTGTAGGCGCCCAGCAGCCACAGGATCGAGGCCAGGCAGGCGATGGCCACGCAGTGGGTCATCACCGACAGCACGTTCTTGGACCGCACCAGGCCGGCATAGAACAGGGCCAGGCCCGGCAGGGTCATGAACAGGACCAGCGCGGTAGCGCTGAGGATCCAGGCGGTGTCGCCCGCATTGACGGCCATGGTGTCGCTTCCCCCCTCGCGTGACCGGGCGCCGGTCTTCGAACAGGGTTATTGCCAGAGCCGCGCGCCGGAGGGCGCCCGGTTTTTCAGCGGCTCAGCGACTTTTTTGGCGGAGTGTGACCGGAAACTAGGCCGCTTCGGCGATGGCGTCTTCGGCGCCGGCCGGGATCACCTGGTCCAGGGCCAGCAGGCTGACGATGGCGGCGTCGATGGTCATGACCCCGGCCACAAAGGCGTTGGAGTCGCGACTACCCACTTCCGGGGCGGCCTGGATCAGGCCCTCGGTCACTGTCAGGATGTCAGAGACGGCGTCGACGACCAGGCCCACCTGGGCCTCGCCGATCTGGGCCACGACGACGACGGACGAGGCGCCGGGATTGGACGGCCCCAGGCCCAGACGGGCCGACAGGTCGATGACGGGCAGGATGGCCCCGCGCAGGTTCATCATCCCCAGCACATGCGGCGGGGCATGAGGCAGGGGGGTGGCGGCGGACCAGCCGCGGATCTCGCGGACGGCCATGATGTCGATGGCGTAGGCCTGGTCGCCGATGCGCACCGAGATCAGCTCGGCGCCCGGCGCGGGGATGCGGGTGTCACCCATGGGACATGGAACCTTTCAGGTCGAGCGCGTCTTGATCGCGTCCAGTGTTGGGGGACAGAAACACACTTGGCCTTTGCGCCCGGTTAACATGCTGGATGTTCACGCTTTTTTACCATAACCCTTGTGGGCGGCGCGGGGGCCGTGGCAGGAAATAGCCATGAGCCGCGCCGACCTCGCCCGCAAACTCGCCGACGCCCGCCGTATCGTCGCCTTCACCGGGGCGGGAATCTCCACCGAGTCCGGCATTCCCGATTTCCGCTCGCCGGGCGGGGTGTGGAGCCGGATGAAGCCGATCACCTACCAGGAGTTCGTAGGCTCGGAGGACAAGCGGCGCGAGGCCTGGACCCGGGCCTTCACCGGCAAGGCCGGCTGGACCGGCCGGGCGCCCAACGCCGGTCACTTCGCCCTGGCCCGGCTGCATGACCAGGGCCGGCTGTCGGCGGTGATCACCCAGAATGTCGACAACCTGCACCAGGATTCCGGCCTGCCGGCCGAGAAGGTGATCGAGCTGCACGGCAACGCCAGCTTCGCCACCTGCCTGGCTTGCGGATCGCGGCATGAACTGGAAGAGCTGCGCGGCCCCTTCCTGGATCACGGCGAGATTCCGCACTGCCGCGATTGCGGCGGGCTGGTGAAGACCGCGGTGATCTCGTTTGGCCAGTCCATGCCCTCCGGACCCATGGCGCGGGCGGAGTTCGAGACCCTGGCCTGCGACCTGTTCCTGGTGCTGGGCTCGTCGCTCACCGTGTTCCCGGCGGCTGACTTTCCGATCCTGGCCAAGCGCAACGGGGCGACCCTGGTGATCCTCAACCGCGAGCCCACCGACATGGACCAGATCGCCGACCTGGCGCTTCAGGATGAGATTGGACCCGCTTTGAGCGAAATCATCGCCTGAAACCGCCAATTTTCAGGCTTTCGGGGGTTCGCAAGCGGACGCTGAGGCAGTATGTGCCTCGGCCATGATCCATCCCAAGAATAACAGCTTCAACGACCGTCAAGCGGCGAGCGCCGCCGCCAAGAAGGCCCTCCTCGAAAAATTCAAGCCGAAGCCGCACGTTCCGGACCTGCAGCTGGAGCAGCGCAAGGCCGAGCGCGAGCTGGAGCTCGAGCTGATCCGCGAGGAACGCCGCAAGGAACGCGAGCAGCGCCGTGCGGTGAAGGCTGTCGAGGACGCCAAGCAGCGCGAAGAAGAAGAGCTGATGGCCGAGGCCCGTGAACTGGCCCTGCGCGCGGCGCAGAAGGCCGCCCGCGACGCCCGCTACGCCGCCCGCAAGCAGCGCCGCAAGTAGACCGCGGCGCAAGAGCCCTTTCCGATCTGACTGAACCCGTCAGATCGGATAAAAAAGGGCTCGAATTCAAAAGTTCAGAGCATTTTCGACCCGATAGCCGTTTCGCACTTATCGGAAAACGCTCTGGTCAGCTTCGACCCCCTCATTTTGGGTTAATTGTGCGGCGCCGCATCTTGGCTTGCCGGGGGGCGCGTGCATAGATGCTGGCAATTGCAGCCCCTAGTTGGTGAACCCCATGTTTGTCGCCTTGATCCTGTCCGCCGGACTGGTCGTCGCCGCCGATGCGACGCCCGCCGCCTCGACCACCCAGACCACGACGGCCGCCGCCGCCGCCACCGCCAAGCCGCAGAAGATCTGCAAGAGCATCAAGACGCTCGGCAGCCGCCTGCCGGTGAAGAAGTGCCAGACTGTGGAAGAAGCCGCCGACGAAGAGGCCCAGGCCCAGCAGGCGGTGCGCGACATGCAGCGCAGCGCCCCGCCGCCCAACCAGTAAGATCTGCTCAGGCCTCGCCGGTGAGATCCCGGCGGGCCTTTTCCAGTTCCTCGGCGTAGCGGCGGGTGGCGTAGGCCTCGGTCAGCACGCCCAGGACCTGGCCGTCGGCATCGACCACCGCGAGCTCATCGCTCTGGGCCCGGTCGAAGGCGGCCATGATCTCCTTGATCGACATTTCCGGCGCAAGAACCGCCTGGGCGTTGACCGCCAGGGCGGCCAGCTCGCCCTCGCCCCCGCTATCGTTCAGGTCGGCTGACCAGGCCGCCGCCACCGGCGCCAGACCCGCATAGCGGCCTTCCGCGTCGGTCAGCACCACCCGCTTGGCGGCGCCCAGGGGGAAGCGGCGGCGGAACTCGGCCAGGCCGGTGTCGGTGGGAACCGCCGGCACATCCTTTCGCATCATGCGGCCCGCGGTCAGGGTGCGGATCCAGCCCACATCGTGGGCGGATCGGATCGTCTCCCCGCGCAGGTGCAGTCGCCAGGTGGAGAAGGAATAGCCAAAGGTCTCGCGCACCACGGCCGAGGCGATCAGCGAGGCCACCAGGGTGGCGGCGGTGACGCTGAAGTCGCCGGTGGTCTCCAGCACCAGAAAGGACATGGTCAGCGGTCCGCCGATGATGGCGACGCCCAAGGCCCCCATGCCGACCAGGGCGGCCACCGTGCCGTTCAGGTGGGGCAGGCCGGGCGCCAGGTTGATCAGTTCTGCGAAGGCCTGGCCTTCCAGGGCGCCCAGGAACAGGGCGGCGAAGAAAAGGCCGCCCCGAAAGCCGAAGCTGAGCGAGATGATCGAGGCCGCCGCCTTCATGGCGATCAGGAGCAGCAGCATCTTCAGGCCCAGGTCGCGCTCCAGGTCCAGAGCCAGGGCGCCGTGGCCCGCCGACAGGGTCTGGGGCGTATAGAGGGCGATCCCCGCCAGCAGCATCCCGCCCAGGGCCGGCCGCAGCCATAGGGGAACCGGCAGCTTCACCGTCCAGCGCTCGGCGGTGGCCACCATCCGCATCAAGGCGACGCCGAACACCGCCGTCGCCAGGCCGAGCAAGGCGTAGAGGCCGTAGACCGGCCAGTTCTGGATCGCCTCCACCGTGCTCGACAGCTTGTAGGTGTCGCCGCCCAGGCTGCGGGCCACCAGGACCGCGGCCAGGGCCGCGGCGGCCACCGGGGCGATATTGGCCACGGTATAGGCCCCGATGACGATCTCGAAGGCGTAGAAGGCCCCGGTCAGGGGCGCGCCGAAGGCCGCGGCGATGGCCGCGCCGGCGCCCGCCCCCACCAGGGTGCGCAGGTCGGCCCGGCGCAGGGCCAGGGCCCGGCCGATCATCGAGCCGGCGGCTCCGCCGGCCTGGGCGTAGGCCGCTTCCAGCCCGACGCTGGCGCCTGATCCGTTGGAGACCAGGGTCTGTGCGCAGATGAAGGCGCTGTCGCGGACCGACATGGCGCCGCCATGCAGGGCGTTGGCCTCCACGGGGTCGACGGCCCGGGTGGTGCGCCAGCGCGACCAGGCCCAGGTCATCAGGCCCAGCGCCAGGCCCCCGGCCGGAATGAACAGCACCCGCCAGGGTGTGATGGCGGCCTGGGCGCTCAGCCTCTGATCGGGATCGAAGGCGAACAGCAGGATCTGCAGCCCGTGGGCCAGCTTGGCCTGGACCACCGCCAGGCCGCCGGCCGCAGCCCCGGCCAGCACCGCCACCGCGATCAGCCATAGCTCGCTTGAGCGGATCTGGCGCCGGACAAAGGCGAGCCCGCGCAGCGGCAGGGAGACGGAGCGGGCGGTCGAGACCTGGACCATGAGTGTCCGTAACAGGCTTTCGTCACCGCCGGAACACCTGCCCCCCACGCCCCAGGCGACTGTAAACAATAGTAAAACCCTAGGAATTTCGGCGCCCTGGCGGCCCGCCAAGGGTTAAGAGGCGGTGAAGAGCTTGAGCGACGCCGGAGGGATGTCATGTCGGAGAAACTGGTTGAACTGGCGGCCGCCCGCGGATCGCGACTGGCCCGCACGCCTGTGGCCCACCCCTTGAGCGCCGAGATCGCCGAAGCCCTGATGTCGCTGAGCGGCGAGGCCCACCGCGACGTGGTCATCTCCCGCATCGCCCAGAACCGCCATCGCGACGCCAAGCTCGCCAGCCCGGCCCTGCGCGAGGAGATCCTCACCACCTTCGACGCCCACTGCCAGGTGGGCGAGGCGCCCGGACTGTTCCGGCTGGTGTTCGGCCCTGGCTCGCACCGCTGGGCCCTGACGCCTCAGGCCCGGATGTTCCTCGAGACCCGCGGCGAAGCCTGATCCCAGCTTGAATTCGGGGCCGGACAGGGCGAGGGTCGCCGCGACCTTCGCGGAGAGCCCATGTCCGTCCCAAGACCCTTGTCGACCACCGCTGTCCCGATCCTGCTTGGCCTGACCCTGGCCGGTTGCGCGGGACCGCGGGTGCTGACCAGCCTGGCGCCGGAGAGCGGCGCGGTTCCGGCCGGCAAGACCGTAGTCCTGCTCACACCGCCCGAGGCCTCCAGCGCCGCGGCCGGTCTCGCCCAGACGCGGCTGGCCGCCCGCGGTCCCGTCGCCGGCCAGGCCCCTGACCTCTACCTGCAGGTCGGCGACAGCGCCCGCCCCGGGACCATCGGTGTCATGGGGCCGCTCGCCACACCCGCCGCAGCCCCCGCCTGGATCGAAATCCCGCGCCGCAAGGCCTGGATCGGCGGCGCCAAGCCGGTGCGCACGGTGGAGGTGGCGGTGCTCGACGCCAAGACCGGCGCGCCCCTGGCCCGCGCCCAGGCCAGTGACCGCAAGGCCGGGGATCGGCAGCCGTTGTCCGTCCTGGTCGACGCCGCCCTGGCGCGCCTGGGCCTGGTCGCGCCCGCGTCCTGAGCCAGATCAGGCCTGAGGCACGCCAAGGCTGAAGATCGCCCCGCGGCCCGGCGCGCTGTCACAGGCCACGAACCCGGACTGCCGTTCGGCCACCACCCGCACAAAGCTGAGGCCCAGGCCCGCCCCGTCGCTGCGCCCGGCGTCGAACCGCTGGAAGGGCTGGAACAGCCCCGCCAGGGCCGCCTTGTCCAGGCCCGGCCCCTCGTCGGCGATGCGCAGCACCCATTGGCCCGCCCGGCCGCCGCGACCCTTGGCCAGGGTGCAACGGATGGTCCCGCCGGCCGGGCTGAACTTCACCGCATTGCCCAAAAGGTTGCCGACGGCGCGGGCGGTGAGCGAGGCGTCGCCGCGGGCCAGGGCCTCGTTGGGACCCTGGGCCTCCAGCTTCAGGCCCTTGGCCTGCCATTGCGGCCACAGGTCGTCGGCGGCCTGGGCGACGATGTCGGCGAAGTCGAAGGTCTCGGCGCGGACCGGCCCGCTCTCGGCCCGGGCCAGCTGCACGAAGCCGTCGGCCAGGGCCAGGGTCTTCCTGGCGTAGCCGGCGATCCGGTGGGCCAGGCCCTGGGGGTCGGCGGCGGCGTCGGGATTGTCCAGCAGGGCCAGGATCGAGCTCTGGGGCGAGCGCATGTCGTGGGTGAGCAGCTGCAGGGCCTGCTCGCGCTGGCGATGGGCGGCTTCCAGGGCGGTGACATCGGCCAGCCGCAGGATCAGCCCGCCCGCCTGCCGCGCCGCCAGGCCGACCTGCAGGGTGCGGCCGTCGGCCAGGCGGACCTGATGGCCCTCCAGCGCGGCCGGCGGCCCGTCGAGCGGCTCAGCCGACGCCAGCCGACCGGCCACCTCGGCCCAGGCCTTGTCCGCCAGGGCCTCGTCGAACAGGGCGCGGGCCGCGTCATTGGCCATTTCAACCTGGTCGCCGACCCCCAGCACCAGGGTGGCGTCCGGCAGGGCGGCCAGGGCCTCGGCGGTGAACCGGCGCAGGGCGCTCATCCGCACGATGGCCCGGTCCAGCAGCCAGGCCTGGCGGCCCACCAGGTCGCCGCCGGCTGGCGGGGCCTTGGGGAGGTCGGCCATGGCCGGGTCGGCGGCCAACCGGTCGATCTCGGCGGCCAGGAAGGCGCTGGCCGCGGCCAGCCTGCGCCAACCCCAGAGCGGATAGGCGACCAGCAGGCCCAGCAGGGCCGGGGCAGGCATGAGCCAGATCCTTAAGCCCGCCAGCAGACCGGCGCTGAGGCCCAGCACGCCGACGCCCAGCGCAAGGCCCACCACCATGGCCCGCCGCGGCGACAGGGTCAGCATGGCGGTCATCAACAGCCAGACGGCGCCCAGGCCCAGGCCCAGGGACCAGAGCGGCCCGGCGGGGCGGACCTCGCGCCCCTGCAACAGGCTCGACAGCACATTGGCCTGGAACTCGACCCCCGACAGGTCCCCGCCTCTGCCGCCCACCGGGGTTGGGAAGCGGTCACCCATCCCGGCCCCGGTCGCGCCCACCAGGACGAGGCGGTCGCGGAACACCTCAACCGGGACCTCGCCGGCCAGGACCTGGGCGAAGGAGACGGTGGGAAAGGCGCCGGGCGGGCCGGCGAAGGGAACGATCAGCTCGTCCGGCGGCCGGGCCGCCTTGGGCCGGGCCAGGCGGAAGGCCTTCAGGGCCAGGTGGTCGGTCCAGGCGCCCGCCCCGCCGTCGCGCAGGTGGACCCGGCGCAGCATGCCGTCGGGATCGTAGCGGACATTGACCTGACCCAGCCCCGCCGCCGCGCCAGCCAGGGGCTCCGGCGGCCGGACCAGGGTGAAGGGCGCGCCGTTCGGCCCCGGCGCCTGCATGGTCAGGGGCAGCAGGGTGCGCACGCCCCGCATGGACTGGGCCAGCGCGTGATCGTCGGCGGAGGGCTCCAGGAACAGGATGTCATAGACCACCGCCTTGGGCTTCGCCTGGGCCAGCTGGTCCAGCAGCCGAGCGTGGACGGCGCGGCCCCAGGGCCAGCGGCCAAGCTCAGCCAGACTGCGGTCATCGATGGCGACGATGACCAGCTCCTTGGCCGGCGGCGGCGGGTTCAGCAGGGCCAGCCGGTCATAGATCAGGTTGTCCGCCCGCCCGAGCGCCCCGGTCAGGGCGCAGGCCGCCACGGCCAGCGAGGTGAGCAGACCCACCAGCAGCCATTCGCGGCCGAGACGCCACCGTTCCCCGGCGGCCACAGGGCGGGACCGGGGCATGGCTTACTGGCCGATCTGCAGGTCCTGGAACGCGCCCACCTTCACGCTGGGCGGCTGGCCCGGCTTGAACCGGGTGGCGATCACCCGCCAGCGATAGGCGCCGGGCGGCAGGTCGGTGAGGCTGACCTCGGGCTCGGCCAGGCCGGGCAGGTCGGCATAGGGCGTCGGGCTGTCGCTCCGGAACACCTGCAGCTGGAAGATCCGGGTCCCGGCGCCGGCCGAACTCCAGCGGAACTTGAATTTCTTCATCTTGCCGGCGGTCTCGGCCTGGGGCTGGCCGGCGTCCAGCACGTTCAGGTCGCGCTCGAATCCATAGTCGCGGGGCAGGCCTTCCAGTCCCTCGGCGTCGATGGCGGTGGCGCGCACGAAATAGACCCCGTCCGGAACCTGCTCGAAGACGGCGGCGGGACCGTCGGTCTCGGTCTCGGCGAACACGTCGACGAAGCCGGCGTCATTGGCCAGTTGCAGATGATAGCGTGCCGCGCCCGCTATCGGTTCCAGGGTGAAGGTCACCTTCGGGTCTTCCTGGGTGCGGCCGCCGCGCACCAGGGCCGGAGCCGGCAGCAGGGCGCGCGGGGCGGACACGCCGGACGCCGCGGCGCGGGCGCCGAACCCGGCCGGCACCGGTGTTTCGGTGGGCGCGGAGGCGGGAGCGACGCCCACCACGCCCTTGATCACCTCGGCCTGGGCGGTGGCGCGGCCCGGATCATAGGACACGCGGTATTCGGTGCCGCGCACGGCGGCGACGCTCAAGGGCGTGCGGATCAGGAACTGGCTATCCGGGGTCGGCATCGGCGTGACCTGGGCCGCCCCCTTGCCAAGCTGGATGTCGAAGGTCCGCTTCAGCCCCCCGGTCAGGAGGACCTGGCGCAGGCGTACGATCGCCAGGGTGGAATTGGACGGCAGGCTGACCCGGCTCTCGTCGGGCAGGGCCAGGGTGGCGAAGGCGTTGGGGCCGGTGGCGATCTGGTCGCCCTCCTGCAGCACCATGTCCCGGGCGGGCGTGATGGCCCGGCCGGCGCGGGTGATCGTCACCCGGCCGCTGAAGGCGGCCAGGGCCGCGGGGATCGGCTCGGATTTCAGCAGCGGATAGGGAATGGTCAGGGAGGAGCCCGCCGGCAGCCGACGCGGATCTTTCACCCGGTTCAGCTTCTGCACCGCCCGATAGTCGGCCGACTTGACCAGGTAGCGCCCGCCCAGGCCGATCAGGGTGTCGCCGGCCTGGACCTTGTAGGTCACAGGCGGCTCGCTGGGCGCAGCGCCGGCGCGGGGCTGCGCCGCCGCCGAAGGGGCCGCCAGCACCATGACCGCCAGCATGGGGGCCGCGGCCAGTCCTGCTGTCATGGTCCTCATGCCGCGCCGTCCCCCTGCAGGCCTGTCGTCGGCTCCAGCCGATAGCCGAAACCGTAGATGGTCACGAGGCGAAATCCATGTTCAGGGCGAAGTTCAAGCTTGGTGCGCAGCTTGGACAGGTGGGCGTCCAGGGTGCGGGTCTCCAGGTCCGGGCTGTGGCCCCAGACGGTCTCCAGGAGATAGTCCCGCGACAGGGCGCGGGCGGCGTTGCGGAACAGCACCAGGGCCAGCTGCAGCTCCTTGGCGGTCAGGTCGCGGCGTTGGCCGTTCAGGTATATCCGCTGTTCGCCGGCCACATGCCGATAGGGGCCGAAGTCCTCCGGCCCGGCGGGCGGCGGAGCGGGAAAGGCCCGGCGCAGCAGGGCGGCGACCCGGGCGGTCAGCACCGCCGGCTGGATCGGCTTGACCACATAGTCGTCGGCCCCGGCCCCCAGGCCCTGGACGATGTCGGCCTCCTCGGCCCGGCTGGTGATCAATAGCACCGGCGGCGGCGCCGGCCCCTGGCGCAGTTGCTCCAGCACCTCGATGCCGCTCATGCCCGGCATGTTCCAGTCCAGCAGCAAGAGGTCGAAGGTCTGGCGGCGCAGGTCGCGCAGGGCCGCGTCTGGCCGCTCGAAGAGCACAGCCTCATGCCCGGCGCGGGCCAGAATCCCCGCGATCAGCTCATTGTGCGCGGGGTCGTCATCCAGGACGGCGATTTTCATAGGGCGGGGGAGAACCCTTGGGGGACGAGGAGGGACCCTTCGGAACGAAGCCCCAGCTTAGGGGCTTTGCCCCCCGGTATGAAGCCGCCCTACCTAAATTGGGCCTAGCGCGCCAGGGGTCCTTAGGCGCCGCTTGAAGTGGTGTTTTTACAATTGTTTACACGGCCATGGGATGACGCGGCGTTCTGCCGCGCCCTAGAACTCCACCCAGAACGGGGCGCCGTCCCGGCTCTGGCGTCAGAGACTTCGAGGGTGTTGGAATGCAGATCGACCTGGTGGATTCCGAAGCCGCCGCGCCGGGAGCCCTGATGGCCGCCGCCCTGGCCGTGGAGGGCTTCTGCCTGCGCCGGGCCGAGGCGGTGACGGGCGTCCACGGCCTGGGGCCGACCGCCGCCGTGATCTATCGCACCCTGTGTGTCGCCGCCGTCAGCGGGTCGGGGGAAGCCGACGCCGAGGGGGGGCTGCGCTGGGTCTCGCGCACCTCCTTGGCCGAGAGCTGCGGCCTGCCGCGCGAGACCGTGCGGCGCAAGTGCGAGGTGCTGGTCGAGGCCGGCCTGATCCATGGCGACCGGGTGCGCGGGGTGACGCCCAAGCGCGAAGCCCTGGCCGCCAGCCTGGGCCCGGGCAGCTGGGACACCCTGATCCGCGACCTGCGCCACCTGACTGATGCGCTACATCGGCTGGGCGTCCTGAAGGCCTGACCTGGACTTCTAGCCGAGCCCGATCCAGTCCGAGGCCAGGGCGGCCAGGTTGACGCCCACCAGGGTCAGGGTGTCGGCCCCCAGGGTGACCACCGTGTCGGCGCCCGACATCGCCACGCTCCAGCTGGCCCCGCCCTCGATAAGGATCCGGTCGCCCTGGGCGTAGTTGAAGTCGGTGATCCGGTCGTTCCCGGCGCCGGAGAAGAAATGGAAGATGTCGGCGCCCGCGCCACCGGCCAGGGTGTCATTGCCCCGATCCCCGAAAACGATGTCGTCGCCCGCGTCGCCGGAGACGCTGTCATCCCCCTGTCCGCCGCGCACCACGTCATTGCCGTCACCGCCTGACAGGGTGTCATTGCCCAGGTTGCCATAGACGATGTCGGCGCCCGCATCGCCATAGAGCAGGTCGTCGTTCTTGCCGCCGACCACCCAGTCGTCGCCCGCATTGCCGTGGGCGGTGTCGTTGCCGACATTGCCGTTGATGTCGTCAAAGCCGGACCCGCCGCTCAGCAGGTCGGCGCCGTCATCGCCACGCAGGACGTTGGACCCAGAGCCCCCGGCGATCACATCGTCACCGGCTCCGCCATTGACCACGTCATCGCCATCACCGCCATCCAGCACGTCATCGCCGGCCCCGCCGGAGATATTGTCCGCGCCCGACAGCCCGCGCAGCACATCGCCCAGGGTCGAGCCGGTAATGGTGTCGGCCCCGGCCAGCATGGAATTGATCGCCGCCGTCCTGTCCCCCGCCGCGGCCCAGCGCAGCAGGTCAACGACGGGCAGGCTCACGCCGGAGATGTCGAACACCGTCGACCCGCCCTGGGTCTCCAGGATCCGGGTCAGGGTCCCGCCGGACAGGGCGCCGGTCAGCGACAGCGAAAACTGGCCGTAGAGCGTGTCCAGGGTCTGGCCGTTGACGCTGGTCAGCTGCCCGGCCACCGAGGCCGACAGGCTCCGCGTGAGCATGGACAACAGGTCCACCTGCTCCAGATCGACGGAAACCCCGCCCAGGGTGATCACAGCCATGTCCGGCCCCCCACGGTTAAGCGGGGTCAACCTTGCCGGGCATATGCTGAGAAAGGCTGAAGAGGGAGAAATGGTGCCGCCTAGGTGACTCGAACACCTGACCTACGCATTACGAATGCGCCGCTCTACCGGCTGAGCTAAGGCGGCCCCGCGGGGCTGGCGCCCCGAAAGCGCGGGCTATTTAGCGGCTCTCGGGCCGCTCGCCAAGCGTCTGCGTCCAGATGGCCGTCTTTGGGCTGGCCGGGGCGTGGGTGGAAGCGGCGGCGGAGGCTCGTCGTCGTCGAAGAAGCCCTCGTCGATGGGGTAGGGCGGGGCGGCGCCGGGCTCGGCGGCCAGGAGGGGCGCGGGGTCGGCGTAGGAGATCGGCAGCTCGGGCAGTTCGCTCATCACCCGCTCGGCCCGTTCGTGGCGCGGATGGATGAGGTCTCCGGTCTCGGCGTAGCTGGTGACCAGCCGCGCCCAGTCGCCGGGCTGATAGGCGAAGGCGCGGCCTTCCGGGTCCAGGTCCGACCAGTCGGCTTCGCGCGGGGCGGTGACCCCGCGGGCCATCCAGACCCGAGCCTCGTCGGGCCGGCCGCCCAGGAAGGCGACGCGGGCCATCAGGCCGGCGATGCGGGCGGTGACCGGTTCGGCCTCCAGGGTCTTGGCGGCCTCGGCGGCGGCCGTGGCGTCGCCGGACACCAGGGCCGCCTCCACCGCCAGGATGCGGCTTTCCCGGGCCGGGGCGTTGAGCGCGGCCAGGGCCGCAAGCCGCGCGGACCGCTGGCGCGGGGTCTCATTGGTCTTTAGATCGCGATAGGCCAGCCACAGGGCCGGGTGCGGCGCGACCTTCCAGGCGGCCTCGATGACCTGGACAGCCCGCGAGGGCTTGCCTTGGGCGGCCAGCAGGCGGGCGGCCATCACCACGCCGGGGGCGAAACCGGGCGCCAGCTTGGCGGCCTCAGCGGCGAAGTCGGCGGCCAGGGACCGGGCCTTGGCCTCGGCGGTGGACTCAAGGCCTGCGGCGGAGGCGGCGGGCAGGGCGGCGCGGCCGCGCTCGGCGACGATGGGCGAGACGATCTTGCGCTCCAGGGCGGCCTTGACCAGGTCGCGGGCCCCGTCCCAGTCGCCATCGGCCAGCCGGGCCTCCAGCAGGGCGCGCCAGGCCCAGCGAGCGGCCTTGGCCTGGCCATAGGCTTCCTCGGCGTGGCGCAGGGCGGTGGCCCGGTCGCCCTGGCCCTGGGCCAACAGCATCAGGCCCTTGTGGCCGGCCAGGCGCATTTCCGGAAAGCCGAGCATGGCGGAATAGGCGGCCTGGGCGGCGATGACGTCGCCGGCGGCTTCCGCCGCCTGGGCGGCCAGCAGGCGCACCAGGCCCGGCGCGTCCTCGGCCAGGTCGGCGGCCTTGGCGGCCAGCCGCCGCGCCTCGGTCCCGTCCCCCGCCGCCACGGCCAGGAAGCCGCGGGTCAGAACTTCGCCCGCCTGGCGGCGACGGGTCTCCTGGCGGGTACGCTCGGCCCGGCGCGGGGCTTCGATCACCCACAAGAGCAGCCGCCAGAAGGCCAGGGAGGTGAGCGCCCCGAACAGGGTCAGGACCACCAGGGCGGCGGCGGTCATGTCCGCGCGCCAGCCCATCCAGATGATGCTGGCGTGACCCGCCTCGCCGGCCAGGGCGAGGACAGCCACCGCCAGGGCCAGGACGACGACGACGGCGACGCCGGCGCGGATCACTCCGGCCCCCGCGCCATATGGGCCAGATCCTCCAGGGCTTCAGCCCGGATGGCGGCGGCGCGGCGGTCGATCTCGGCCCGCCGTTCGGCCCGCGCCCGCCAGGGGGCCATGGCGTCGCGCCCGGCCTGGGGCAGGGCGTCCAGTTCGCGCAGCGCCCGGTCGATCTCGCCCTCGCCGACCAGGGTCTCGGCCTTGGCCAGCGCGGCGTCGGCGCCTTGGCCCGGCACCTCGCCCACCCGGCGCAGCATGATCACCCGCGACAGGGCGGCCTTGATCTGGGCCCACAGGCCGTTCTGGGCGCCCAGGCCGCGCGAGGCGACGGCGGCGCGGGCGGCGTAGTCGGGATAGTC
>NZ_JBHTLQ010000026.1:0-57760 GCF_042679085.1 Phenylobacterium conjunctum
GGCTCTTTGCGTCGGGCCATGGGAGGTCTCCTTCTTTCCCATTATGCCCGCCCACACACGAAATTCCTGACAGTCCCCCAGGGTTCCTGACCCTGAAAAACCTCAATCAATACAATCTATAGTGGCCAAAAGGGTCAGGAGGGACAGGAGATTTCAAAACTAACTGGAATTGGTCTGAGGGAGGTGGGGCGAGCCCCCGCGCTGGCTGCGGGAGAAGCCAAAAATATTCCGACCGTCCCTCCTGACCCTCCTGACCCTGCCGACCGCCGCATCCACCCCGACCATCAAACCCAAAACACCCAAACCACCCCGACCAGTCATCCCCCACTGACAGTCACCCGGCGCAGCGTCGCGCCACACGGAGTAACACCGATGACATCACCTCAAATCCTCGCCTCGGACTGCACGGGCGTCCGCGTCCGCCGCCTTGAGGGCCTCTGGCTGGGCGAAGCCTACTTCCCGGACGGCGTCACAAAGACCACAGCACGCGCCGCGTCGCCGGGGCAGGCTTGGCTGGATCTCGCGGATAGTCTTGCGGGTCGGCCGTCCCCATCCAAGCCATGGGCTTCCGACGTGGACGCCCTGGCGCACACGCTGGACGCCCTGGCTCAGTCGATGGGGTGGGCCGTCACTTTGGCGTACAACCCGGCTGATGAGGTTATGTCAGGCGAGCCGCCGCCTTTAGGGCGTGACGAGCTTGATGTCGTTGGCACGCATGCAATGGCGCACAACGACCTGTACGGCGCGCTGATCTCAGCGCTGGAACACGCCGCCGCACTAGAGGCTGACCCCCAGGCGACAGCGCTTCGCACCTCCAACCTTTGGCGGTTGTTTGAGGCAGTGACGGAGCGAGCCCAGCAGCGTGTGCTCAGGTCGGCCATCGACCTCGGCCTGCTGGACGTCTCCATAGGCTCAATTTCAGAACTGGCTGATGGCGGGAAGGTGCTTCAGGGCATCGCCCAAATGCGGCCGGTCAAAATCGCGCCCGGCGGTGTCGCAGAAGACTGGGCGGTCGCGGTGGCGCAGCGCTGGGCGAGCAATAGGCGACGGCACGCCGAGCACCGTATGCGGTCAACGAGGCTCGCCAACGCTGAGATCATTGCCGCGGCTGGGCTCATGTAGACTGTCTTGCAGGTTGTCTCGGCTCGTTGGGGGCAAATGCGCACCAGCGCGTCTGTTGAAGAGGTGAGCGGTGGCGCGCCGCGTTGGCTGCGGTCTGGCTGACGCGGTGGGCGGCGCGGGGGCCCTCAAAATTGGCCCTACTTTGTCCATGGTGCGGAAGCGTATCGGGGCGACGCTCAAGGCCCTACATCACAAGGGAGCCGTCAGGCAGGACGGCCACCTTGAGGGGCGGAGCGGATGGCAGATTTGCAATTTTGATGAAGTCCCCTCGGCCCCCATCGAGATAAGGATATAAGCAATCCTTTAAGTCGTCAGAACGCTACATCTTGTAGCGTTCAAGACCAGAGACACCCAAATTAGAGTGAAGGTGTTGCAATCTCTTTGGAGGCGCCGTACTGAAGCTGCTGGCGCTCGTCGCGTCTTTTCTGGCCATCCACCCCTCGGTGCAAATTGCACACGCACATGGGGTGCTGTGGAGGCCCGGCTTTTTCCGGGACACCAGAGGAGAAATGACATGAGCAGTCGTGTTGTTTGTTCGTGGCCGAAAGCGGTTAGCGTTATTCGCTATATCCGCTTCCGGTTCGGCCGTTGGGAGCATGTTTGCGCCCACTGCCGTAGCTATCCGTCCCGCTAGGTCGGTAGTCGAACTTGAGCGGCGAGCGCCACCCAGGAAGCGTTTGAATCACACCCTGGATAGATTGTCCATAACCGGTTGGAAAAGTAATTTTCGCAATCAGACCGGTTCTTCAGACTCAACGGCGCTCGTTCTGGGCTCTTCAGATTTTGCCAATTTCGCACGTTGCCGGCGGCGACGTTGTTTCTCGCGCTTGACCTCCTCGGGGGTCGGTATAGCCGTCAAGCGCAAGTCGCTATGCTCAATGAGCTCCGGCCTAGGGCGAACGCCTAGAGTGTCCAGGTAAACTCGAATGCCTTCTCGCCTGGCAAACTTGAAGGCTGGGACGAAATCGGAATCAGCCGTCACGACAACAAGGGATCGAACGGTGTCTCGCAACGACAGCCGCGCGATATCGAGGCCAATCCTGATGTCGACCCCCTTCTGTCGGATGTTCGGCTTTAAATCGTTCGGTCCAATCTCCCGTGGTCCCCGCGCTAGTTTGCCAACCGTGTTTTCACTGACCTTCCACCCCCCGACGACAACATCACCCATGCGCATGGCGACGTTTGGCGCAGATGCAAGATCGGCATGAAGCTTCATCGCGTCCCGGCATCTATCGGTGTTCTGCAGAACTAGATCGCTTCCATCCAGGGGATTGGTCAGCGATGTCTGGGCTGGGGGAGCGTCATAATAATATATGCGCAACAGGTCGCAGCCGGAAACCGCGTCATGCGCGATGATCCGATTACACTCGGCGAGCACGTCTGCGGCTGAAGGGAAATGACCAAGGCGCTTGGTCAGAACCTTCTGAATGAAGCCGCCATCAACGCATAATGCGAATCGCGGTTTAAACACGCGACCCGTTTAACAGTTTAGGTTGAATTTGGAAACGATCGTCCGCCCGTGGCGTCCCTTGCGGTCCGCACTTACAATGTGAAACGGGCGGACGACCTGTTTACGCGTTGGGTATATGCGCCGTCTTGAGAAAGTGTCAACGGCGACGGGCAAATCTCGCGCTCCAGATTAGCGGGTGCGTGGCCAGTAGCCTCTCCGCGCGCGCGAAACCGGATGAGCCAGGGCGGCCACCGTGGCCATCAGGAATTGCTCGCCGTTGGAGATGCGGCGGTAGTCCTCGTGCAACGCGGGCTCCTGAGCCTAAACGTGCGGGTGACTCTCCGCGGATTCATCTAGTACCGCGCCTAGCAGGCGAACTTGCGGCCACCACATAACATCCAAGGTATAGGTCCGAGGGGGGCACATGTTCGGTTGGGTGAAGCGCGTTGTCGCCCTCGGAACGCGTCATCGTAGCGCCTCCGGCATACAGCCCGGACCTGGCCGACGATGTGGCACGCCAGCCGTGATGGCCCGTCATCGTGTCGCATGTCGGAACGCCTGGGCGCGAGCAAACGCCAGGGCCCTGGCCGAAGGGCGGGATACGCGTCGCGCTGAAGTCGAGAGCTATGAGCTGACAATGATCTTGGCGCATGGGCCGCGTGTCATGGCCGCAGCCGAGAGCTACGAGGCCGAGGTGCGCGCGATCCTGTCGGTTATCGGGCCTGTTCAGGCCGAGCCGTTCCTGAGCTCCGGGCATGCGGAGCGGTTCTGGCGCATGACGTGGATGGCCCTGGCTGCACATGAGATCGATGAGTTCGACGCCATCGACAGCGCGCGGCTAAGGATCGATCTGCACTACGACTACCCCTCCCGAATCTCTAGGGCTTAGGGCTAGGGCGCTGTGCAGATGAACTATGAGCGACGCTGTCGGCGGCTGCCAGCTGAATTGGATAGCTCTTGGCGCATCTCGCGAAGGTGATCGAAGAGGCTGCTGAGATCGTGGGGTGCAGACGAAGCCATGATTGACGGTTCAACGCCAACTGCTCGCGCTTGGGTGCTCGCGACTGCCGCGGGGCGTGCGCTGCGCTCCCACTGGCGGGGGGTGTTGCTCCCCTGATACAGTGAAAAGTGGCGTCACAAAGTTGTTCTATCGGAGGGCGTATGCGTACCCGAACTCTGCCCCTAGCGGTGTTTGCCGCCCTGTCGGCCCATCCCGCGCTCGCCTTCACCAGTGCCGCAAAGCAGTCTGTGGACCAGTGCGTACCCTACTGGCAGGCCGAAAACCTCCCGCAGCTCGCTGAAGCTAATGATCCGGTGGCCCAGCGATGCTTATCGCTTCGCCTCGAGAATGAGAAAGATCCTGTTGCTGCTGCTCAGTGGAGGGGGCGTTCAGCAAGAAGTGGTGACAGGTATGCCATGTATGACATGGGGCTTTTTGCTGGTGGGTCAGGTGATCTCGCGGAGGCTGTGAAGTGGTTTCGGGCCGCCGCAGCGCAAGGCCTTCCAGATGCAATTACACAACTTGGGGCTTATTATAGCTCACCATCCGAAGCCGGAGATCGTTTAAACTACAAAATCGCCGTCGAATATTTGGAACAGGCGGCAGGCATGGGTGATCCGGAAGCTCAGTATAGATTAGGAAGCATGTATTTCAGGGGGCGACCTCTGACTATGAATTATGCGGAGGCCTTCAGGTATACAAAGATGGCCGCGGAATCTGGCCATGCGAAAGCCGCGGCGATGCTGTCCCGACTATACGTTGGTGGCAAAGGAACGCCTGTCGACGAACGTGAGGCTTACTTCTGGTTATTGATTGCGGCGGCGAAAATCCAAGGTTCCGACGAAATCCTTGATGCGGTGCGTGACTACCTAGAAAAGCGGCTGGATGCGGCCACTGTCGCGGCAATCCAAGATCGCGCGCTGCGCTGGAAGCCGGCGTCCTAGGTGGCCGTATCGGGCAGCATAATGTTGATGCTGAACCTCGGGGCCTCCACGCCAGTGGGTGCGTCGCTGTAGACCCCTTGCATCTTGCCGATCGACTCCAGCGCCTTGTGGATCTGGCCAGACAGGGCTGCTAGCGAGGCGTAGGACGATGCCGCCGCGGCGTCATCGGCTGCGGTCTCCAGCCGCTCCAGGGAACGGGCGAACCGTGAAGTCAGCCCTCTCAATGATGTGAGCTCCGCCTCAGATGGCTCAACTGCGCCACTGGCGACGGCTCGCATGCGCCTGGTCTCGGCGTGGACGACGGTTGGAGACGTGAGCGCCCTGGCTGCGGCGTTTATCCTTGGCGCGAGGCAGTTGGCGCGATGCCTGGCCAGGGCGCTTTTGGAAAGGCCGTACTGCGCGGCAGTCGGGATGAGCTTTCCACCAGCCATAAGGGCTGTGTTGATCTCGTCATGGAGGCTGTGGGTGCAGACTGAACAGGCGACGCCGGGCATAGAAACATATTACACCCGTAGTATCCGGATTTCCCACCTTTTTGCGCTGGGGTTTGCCCTGTGCAGCACCATTTAGATGGGGTGGGGTAGGGGGTGGGGGTTGGTCCCACCCCGGGGGGTGGGTTGCCAGACATCCCAGGTGGCGGGCCCGCATCAAACCCAAACCATCTAGTTGAACATTCCGAGGCTGAGCCCCGGGCCTATGGTTGTGGTCGGGGCGAACGTATTCGTTATGTTATGATTTTTGCTTGTATTGTTAGCGTGTCGAACAATGCACGCTAACAATACAATTCGCTCTGAGTTCTACTGATTTCATTGCAAACACATTCATCAGGTTCATTGTCAGTATCGCTAATCTGATGAGCGGAGGGCTTGTTGTGGGTGTTGTGGGTGATCTGATCGCGGACTTGGACCGTGAGGTGGGGCTGATCTTGGATGATCTCGGCGGCGAGGTTCCTTCCCGGGCAGGCGAGGCGAATGTGGTGCTGCTTCCCAGGCCCGCGCCCGAGCTTGTCGAGTTGCCCCAGTACTGGTCCGACAGCGAGTTCTGCCTCGCATGGGCTGACCTAATGGAGGCTCTGCTGGGCGACGCGGAAGATGGCGAGCTGTCGGAGGTTCAGTGGGCTGCGCTTGCCGATGCGGCTGAGCGCGTGACCCTGGCTGGATACCGGCTCACAGAAACACAGATGTGATCTCGCTCTACGGTTTGTGGGATGCTTTGTGGGATGGGGCCGGGGCGGGCAAAAAAGCGTTATAATTCAATATAGATGGCGGACACCCTCTCCGCCACCGAACCTCGGTGAAAGCCCCGGACGGCGATCCTGCGACAATGAGAAAGACCTGAGGCCCGCAGGGTCTCATGGAGGCGTCGGAAACGACGAACGGATTCGTACCTGGGCGTTTGACGTCAACATGGACGAGGGGGGTGCGGGCAGGCGGCAAGGGTTGGTCGCCCAATCCAAGTCCCTCGACGCGAACGCTCCTAGCCTCATGTCACGCGTATCGCGCCTGATTCCCGTCAGGCTCGAGAACGCAAAGCTGCTGACGCTGCTTTCCTCTGCATCCCGCTCCACCCAGATCATCATGGAGCGCCATAGCGTGCCGAGGCAGAAGATCGTCCGGCTAAGCGTCTCCTCTGGCAGGAAGAGCCCGGCATAGAAGTCGAGGCCCTTCATCGCGGCCGGGCTGCTCTCCCAAACACCGACTGTGGCGGGCCCATCGGGCCCGCCCGCTTGGCGGATGAGGTCTCGTGGCATCGGGCTCAGCCAGACCTCAATCGACTTCGAGTGGTGCTCAGCCGGTGAGGTGACAACACCTCTAATGTTGATGGTTTGAACGCAGGAAAGCCCCTCTCCCGCATGGGAGCCGCCGATGGCGCCCACATGAAGCGGCCAATCCCAACTTTCGATTTCTATGACGAAGAGGGTCGAGGACATTTCGCAAGCGTACTGTTTTTGTTCTTTCAATCAAGGTGGGAGCGGACAGCGTCTATCCCAATCGAACCCTACTGCTGCCCCGCCCGCTTGGCCGCCAGCTTGCGGTTCCTGCGCACCGTCTCCACCACTTCGACGCCCAGCAGGGCCACGAAGATCTGGCCGAACTCCAGGGCGGTGTTGCCGGCGTCGTCGAGGTGGAAGCCTGGGAGGGCGTCGGGCGCGCGCAGGGTGATGAATAGCAGGCACATGGCGTAGCTGCGCATCATCCAGAGGCGGTGGTTGTCGAAGTCGCGCAGGCGCACGCACCAGAAGGCCATGGCGGTGGCCAGCATCCAGGTGACGGAGTGGGCGTAGGCCGCCCACTGGAAGGCGCCCTCGGCGTTGAGGATCTGGATGTAGAGGGCCGAGGGGCCGCCGAGCGCCGTCGCGGCCAGATAGGTCTTGCCCATCAGCCGGTGAATGTCGGGCCGGGCCCGGCGCAGGCGATGCGAGAACTGGAAGGCGCCGACGAAGAGGGCGACCACGCCGCCCACGATGTGCAGGGTCAGTACGGCCAGGAAGGGGCGGATGTGGTCCCAGTGCGGGTGGGCCGGCTGGAACCAGAAGGCCTCGTCCGCCCACAGGGCCGGCACGGCCAGGGCCAGGATCGCCAGGATGAAGAGCTGCTTGGCCCGGTCGGGCGCGGGTCCGCTGCGCGGCGTGTCGGTCATAGGTCGTCCCCCTGGCGCCAACCTGCGCAAGCCGGCGGTCGGGGGCAAGGTCTGCAAATTGTTACAGGCGTTGGGCTAGCTGGTCGCCGCCGCTTCGCGCTTCGGGCGCCCGCCTCGCTTGCCATTCTCCCTTGAGGCCAGCGCTCGAGCTTCCCGCCTCGTCCAATCCAGGGGGCCGAGGAAGCCTTCCAGCAGCCGCGAGACGGTGAAATCCGCGTCGAGCCGTGGGAAGTGGAGCGTGCTCCCCATGCCTTCGACCGTGACGCCCACCAGGTCGTCCGGGCTGGCGTCGTTCAGGCCCGCGGCCAGCCTCGGATCGAACGCGAACTCGATCCCGGTGTTGAGTTTAATCACCACCTTTTGGGTCCGGCGGTCGAAGCGCGCTGAGGTCGCGCGCGGCGTGCTGGACGCTTGCCGCCCCCGCCTTGCCGCCTGCTCAAAGGCGGCGGCGTCCACCGGCTTGAACTCAGCCATGAACCTCCCTCCAAACCGTGCAACAGCGATCGAGCTGGGCGGCGACCTCTTCGCCGAGGTCGTTCAGCTGCGCCAATGTCCAATCCCCGACAAAATCCCAGAGCTCAACCGGTCCATCGGGGCAGTTGAGTTTGAACCTCGCCTCACGGCCTTTTCCGAACGCGTGAACGTGTGGCGGCGGGTGATCATTTGAGTTCACGGCGACGCGATATCGGCGGCGACTATTGAAAACGGTCGCCATCACTACTCCTAACACAAAACCTAACGTCCATCTAGGTTTTCGCGACCTTACGGGTTGAGTTGACGTGTTCTATTTATGTTCTTGCATTCCGGTCAAGCTGTGAGATGATCTTCTGGTTGCAATTTGCCGGCGCTCCCGTGAGTGTCCGGCTCACGCCAAGGAGACCATATGGCCAGAATGCCACGCGGCGAGCCGCGTAGTGTCCCGGATCCCGCGGGCGACCAGTACGACGCCGAAATGGCCCAGGCCAGGGCGCAGCGCGAGGCCGAGGACCGGGGCTTTGAGTCGCCACTCGACATGGCGCAGGACGCCCTCGAAGACTTCCAGAATGGCCCTAAAATCGCCCGGCCAAATGCAGTCGCATCCTTCATTCCGGTGGTTGGCCCGGCCTGGGAGGCCGCCGCCGATCTTCAGGACGGCAATTATGGTGGCGCGGTCTTCAACGTCGCTATGGCGGCTGGCGATCTCTTGCCCGTGGGCGCGGTCGTCAAAGGCGCTCGCGCAGCCCGCAAGGGGATCGGTCTTCTAAAGAGTGGTTCGGTGAGCGCCGATGCCGCCAGAAAGGCGATTCGGCGCGTTGAGCTCGCCGGCAAGGGCGAGGAGATTCATCACACCATCCCATTGAAGGGGTTGAGCCGGAACGCCCAGGATTGGAGAAATCACTATCCCCTTCTCAAGGTCCTTCCCAAGGCCACACATCGTCGCTTGACGGGAAAGTGGGATGGGATGCCGCGCTTCGATCCTCTTCGCCAAATCTGGCATGGAACGACGGACTGGCAGAAGACCGTGCCCACCGCGATTGTGTCGTCGGCCGCCGACGCCGTGGAGAACGTGACGCGTCCGTTCCAGCCGCCGCCAAAGACAACCGCCCCACAGCCCAAACCAAAGCCGAAGAAATAGCCGTGGTGGCAAGCCTGTTGGCGACGCCATCCAGTTTGCAGTCCTGACCTGGAGCCCATCATGAAATCCAGTGAGATCGAGATCGCGTTTCCGGTCCTCGGCTTTACGCCGGACCTGGAGAACTGGGGGTTTCCGGACTTGAACCGGCTGACCAAGTGCGGGACTCGGACGCTGAAGGAGAACAAGCAGGACGGGATGGAGATCGTCGACGCGCAGGGGCGATGCTGGCGCGTCCTGTCCATTCGCCGGCTCGGGCGGGCGGGGTCGATCCTGAACCTGATCCCAGGCTTTGGTCCGCCGCAGTTCCGTATCGAACAGGAACTGGAGGCGTTGCCGCCTGTGCCCCTGGCGGAGCTTAAACGCCGGGCCAGGGCGTCCATGGAGAAGTTCCAGGTGGATTACATGGGCTTCGACGGCGACGAAGAGGCGTTCGCGGATCGGATGCGCCAGCTGGAGGCCGCGCCTTCATACGCCGAGCTCTATGACGTGGTCGGCGCCGACACCTTCGAGCCGTACTGAAGCCTGGCGCTCGGGGACCTCAGGCCCCCACCGCCTCCAGGCTCGGCACCGTCTCCTTCAGGCGGCCGCCCATGCGGATGGGCTCGACGCGTAGGGCGAGGCCCGTGCGGTCGTCGGTTTCCACGAACACGCCGCAGATGGTGGCCGGGCCCTCGGCGGGCTTGTAACGGCCGCCGGAGATGCGGGTGGTGAAGCGCCGCAGGGGCTCTTCCTTCTGGTTGCCGATGACGCTGTCATAGTCGGCGCAGGCGCCGGCGTCGGTCTGGTAGGCGGTGCCGCCGGGCAGGATCTGGGCGTCGGCGGTCGGCACGTGGGTGTGGGTGCCCACCACAAGGCTGGCGCGGCCGTCGCAGAAGTGGCCCATGGCCATCTTCTCCGAGGTGGCCTCGGCGTGCATGTCCACCAGGACGGCGTCGGCGACCATACCGAGCGGCGCCTTCTCCAGCTCGCGGTCCACGGCGGCGAAGGGGTCGTCGAGGCTGTCCATGTGCACCCGGCCGAGCAGGTTGATCACCAGGATGCGGCGGCCCCGGGGGGTCTCGAACAGGTTGGCGCCGCGGCCCGGCGCGTCCGACAGGATCGGATAGTTGAGGGGCCGGATCAGCCGGTCCTCGCGCACGATATAGGTCAGGGCTTCCTTCTGGTCCCAGGAGTGGTTGCCGAGCGTCAGGCAGTCTGCGCCGGCGTCGAACAACTCGCGGGCGGTGTTCTCGGTGATGCCGAAGCCAGCGGCGGCGTTCTCGGCGTTGACCACCACGAACTCCAGGTCGAGGCGGCGGCGCAGGGCGGGCAGGTGGTCGGCGAGGCCGTCGCGGCCGGCGCGGCCCACGACATCTCCAAAAAAGGCGAAGCGCATTCTTGTCTTTCTAGACCCCCGTTTGCGGGGCGTCGGTTCAGGGTCTCTTGACCTCGATATAGCCGGTTTCCGTCAGGATGGCGTCCAGACGTTGATCATGCGGCTCCATGTCCAGGTGGTCCACCTCCTGGCCGGCATAGGCCAGGCCCAGGACGAAGATGGGCTTTGCGGCGCGCAGCAGGGCGAGCGTCCGGTCATAGTGGCCGCCGCCCTGGCCAAGCCGGCCGCCCTTGCGGTCGAAGGCCAGCAAGGGGGTGATGACCAGGTCCGGTTGGATCACCCGGGCGTGCGGCGGCGGGGCGGGGATGCCCATGGCGTCGGGAACCGGGCGGTCGCGCTCGTCCCACTCGCGGAAAATCAGGGGGCGGTCGGGGCCTTCGCAGACCGGCATGCCGAACACGGCGCCGAGGCCCGCCAGCCGGCGGATCAGCGGGCTGGGGTCCAGCTCGGCGCCCAGGGCGTAGTAGCCGGCGAAGCTCGCGATGGCCGGCAGGCGGTGGAGCGGGGCGTGGGCGGCCGCGCGCTCGGCGGCGTCCGGGCTGGCCTTGGCCAGTTCGGCGCGCAGGCTGCGCAGGCGCTTGCGCAACTGGGATTTGGGGGCGGTCGAGCTCACCGCCGTCCTATAGCAGGAAAGTGGCGAGAAGGGTGGCGGCGCCGCGTGAGCCGTGAAGGACGGTTTAAACCCCCTCGGACCTGGTAGACCAGGTGGGCGCCATATACCCGGCCCCACGGGACCGGACAGGGACAGCTCCCTTCAAGAGAATTAAGGTCTCTGGGATTAGTTGCCTTCGACGAGAGCCGCAGCAGGACCCGCCACCTCGCAAGGTAGGGGCTCAGGGCGCCGGGCTCAAGGGCGAAGGCCCGGCCTCGGCGACGCCGAACCCGATGCCGATCTCCTTGGCGATCTCCTGGAAGACGGCGCGGGGCCTTGCGCCCCCGGCCGCCTGCATGGCGGCGGCGGCTGCGATCCAGGCCTGGGTCTCCACCGCGCCGATGCCGGCCTCGGCCATCACCTGGTCGGGATCCCAGGCGTCGAACACCGAAAGATCGCCGGCGCAGTAGGCGGCCAGGAAGGCCTTGTCCCAGGCGTCTTTCAGGCCGGCCATCTCCGGCGTCACCTGGTCGGCGGCGAGCATCTGGGCGCCCATCTGGTGGGCCTGAATCTCGAAGTCGATCCAGGCCTGCTGCGGGACCTCGGCCTGGGCGCGGCCGTGCAGGATGTAGGGCCGCCATTCGGGGCCGACGCTGTCGATGGGCGGGAAGAGGGCGGCGGGATTGTGCGCCAGGCCGCCGGAGCCCACAAACAGCACCCGCTGGCGGTCCAGGGTCTTCACGAAGCCGCCCACCGCCTCGCCCAGGGCGCGGGCCCGGGCGAAGGGGCTGAAGGGCGGCTGGATGCAGCTGACGAAGATCGGCAGGACCGGATAGCGGTCCACCCCGCCCAGCAGCCGGCTGAGCGCCTGGGAGAAGCCGTGGTCCACGGCCATGTCATAGGAGACGGCGGTGTCGACGCCGGCCTTGCGGATCGCGCCCACCGCCTGGATCGCCAGGTCGCGGGGGACATCCAGGCGTCCCGGCGTTCCGCCCACATCGGCCAGGGCGGTCGCCTCAACCCCGACGCAGAAGGACGGCATGCAGGCCATGTGCTGGCCGCCGTAGTGGTCCACCCCGAACAGCACCACCAGGTCGGGATCGAAGCCCTCGATCCGCGCCCGCGTGGCCGCCAGGGCGGCGCGGACATTGAGCACCGCCGGACTTTCCTTGGCCGGGAAGTCGAGCAGGGGCGAGTGCGAGGCCGAGACCATGAAGAGCTGCATGCGGTTTCCTCTGGCGCGGCTCTGGCGGCCGCGTGCCCGCATCTTTGCGCTTGTATGATCGTTCAAACAAGGCCTACTTGAGTGATCATACAAGAGCGGGCGCGCCCGCCGACCAGGAGGAACACCCATGGCTGACGGAGCCTTCGGCCGCGACCAGGTGGCCAGCGTCCATATCCCCCCGATCCCTGAGCAGGTCCGCCGTGGGGAGGCCCTGCAGGACCGCGTCCGCGCCTTGCTCCCGACCCTGGCGGCCAACGCCGGCAAGGCCGAGGCCGAGCGCAAGGTCCCGGAGGAGAACATCCGGCTGCTGCGGGAGGCGGGCTTCACCCGCGCCCTGCAGCCCCTGGCCTATGGCGGGCTGGAGCTGAGCCCCGAACAGTACTGTCCGCTGATCGTCGACATCGCCGGAGCCTGCGCCTCCACCGCCTGGGTGGCGGGGCTGCTGGCCCAGCACGGCCACGGCCTGGCGCTGATGTCCAAGGCCGTGCAGGACGAGGTCTGGGCTGATCCCGAAGCCCTGCTGTCGTCCTCGGTGGCGCCGATCAACGAGGGCAAGGCGGTCGACGGCGGGGTGATCCTGTCCGGCCGGTTCGGCTGGTCCAGCGGCTGCGACCACGCCCAATGGGCCTGCCTCGGCTTCCGCAAGGCCGTGCCGGAGCTGGGCGGGATGATGCTGCCCTTCTACGCCGTCGTGCCGCGCAAGGACTATGCGATCCTTGACGACTGGCACGTGGCGGGCCTGGCGGGCACGGGGTCGAAGACTCTGGAGCTGAAGGAGGTCTTCGTGCCCGAGCACCGGATCGACTCGGTGATCGGCATGAACACCGGCGCGTCCAAGGGCTATGGCCTGCACGACGGGGGCATCTATCGCGCGGCCTTTGTCCCCTACTTCTCCTTCGGCTTCTCGGCCGTGGCGGTCGGGGTCGCGCGGCGGTTCCTGGACGTCTACGCCGACAAGACCGCCGGCCGGGTCCGGGCCTATACCGGCGCCCAGGTGGGTCAGACCGCCCCGGCCTATATGCGGCTGGCCGAGGCCACCCACATGGTCCGAGCGGCCCAGGCCACCCTGTCCCAGGACTGGGCCGAGATCGCCTCGCGCAGCCGCTCCGGCCAGCTGCCCTCGGCGGCCGAGCTGGCCATGTGGCGGACCAACCAGGCCTATGCGACGCGCACCGCGATCGGGGCGGTGAACCTGTTGTTCGCCGGATCCGGCGGCTCCGCCTGGTTCCTGCACAACGAGATGCAGCGGCTGTGGCGCGACGCCAACATGGCCGGGGCGCACGCCTATTCCGACTACGACATCGCCACCCAGCGCCTGGGCCGCGACCTGCTCGGGCTCGAGCCCGACATGGCGATCTTCTAGGAGGGCGGGCGATGAAACTCTGCAGCTACGAGACCCAAGGCCGCCGCAGCTACGGCGTCCAGCGCGAGGACGGCCTGGTGGTCGACCTGAGAGCCCTCTTGGGGCTCGGCGCGCCCCCGACCCTGGAGGATCTGATCGAGGCCGGGCTCGACCTGGCCGCGCTTGCGCCCCGCCTCCAGGGCGCGCCCGGGCTCGACCCGGCGACCCTGACCTGGCTTCCGCCGCTGCGCAGGCCGGGCAAGATCATCGGCGTGGCGATCAACAACCGCATGGGACAGGCCGCCGCCTTTCGGCCCTTCGCTGACCCGGCCTTCTTCTTCAAGCCGTCCACCAGCCTGGTGGGTCATGGCCAGCCTGTGGTGGTGCGGGGCGACTATGGCCTGACCCATCCGGAGCCGGAGCTCGCGGTGGTGATCGGCAAGGCCGGCCGGGCGATCCCGGAGGATCAGGCGCTCAGCCACGTCTTCGGCTACGCCATCATCAACGACATCACCTCGCCGGGGCTGAAGGAGAAGGACTCCATCGAGATCGTCACCCCGCCCCAGGCCACCGGCGGCTATTCGGATTTGCTGGCCTGGCGTCAGGTGCGTGACGCCGATCATGCGCGGTCGATCTATCTGACCTATCACGCGCGCTCCAAGGGCTCGGACACCTTCGGTCCCATGGGGCCTTGGCTTGTCACCGCCGACGAGATCGCCGATCCCAACGCCCTGCCGATCCTGTCCTATGACGGGGATGAGCTGGTGTTCGAGGACTCCACCGCCAACCTGACCTTCAGCGTCCAGCGGATCATCGCCCACGTCTCGGCCTATATGACCCTGGAGCCCGGCGACATCATCCACTGCGGCACCGCCATGAAGCCGGCCGAGGGCGGGCGCTACCGGACGCTGACCGGCTGGGACCTGGCCAGGTCGGGCCGGCCGATGGCCATCGAGATCCCGGGCCTGGGGCGACTGGTCAATCCGGTCGTGGTCGAACCGTGAATCACGCCATCTAGGGCGGGAAAGTCTCGAAGAAGCGACCATGACCAAGGCCGATCCCGCCGACGCTGCGTCCGCCAGCACCCGTCAGCGCATCCTGGCGGCGGCGCGGGAGCTGTTCGCCGAGATGGGCTATTCGGCCGCTTCGATCTCCAAGATCGCCGCCCGCGCCGGGGTGCTGGCCGGATCGATCTACTGGGCCTTCGAGTCCAAGGAGAAGCTGTTCGCCGAGGCCCTGACCCAGGCGTCTGACGAATGGGGCGAGACCGCGCGGTTCTCGGCCAATGACCGGCGGATCGGGGTGGCCACCCTGCGCGAGGACCTGACCCTGCTGGCGGGGACCTTTGCGGACGGCCCGGAGTTCCTGCGGCTCCTGATGGTGGTGGCGACCGAACACCAGGCCTCGAGCCCCGAGATCCTCGCCGCCGCCGCCGCGGTCCGCCGCATGTGGCGCGAGACCCTGGAGCAGGGGCTGATGGCCGATCTCGCCGCCTATGACCCCGAGGCGGCCCTGGCCCTGGTCCAGCGCATCAGCCGGTTGGTGCTGCAACTGCTCGACGGCGTGTTCATGTCGCTGCAGATCGAGCGGGATCAGGTCTCGGCCCAGGCCCTGGTCGCCGAGGCCGCGGACCTGGCCGAGCGGGAGCTGAGCCTGGGCGTGGGACGCCTGCCGAGGGCTTGAGCCCTACTCCGCCGCCAGCTTCTCGATCTTGCGGGCGGCGTTGTCGATGGCGAGCGCGGCGCGGACCTCGACCCGGGCGTAGTCGGACTGCAGGCGGGCCAGCTCGGCCTGGGCCATGGCCAGCCGGGCCTTGGCGTCGGTCAGCTCGTCGGCGATCAGGAGGGCGCCCATCAGGAACAGGCGAGTGTCGCCCAGCTGGCCGACATCCTGGGACACCTGGCGGACCTGGCGGTCGAAGATGCGGGCCAGTTCGAGCAGGTGGGCTTCCTGGCCGTCCTCGCAGCCGACGGTGTAGGGCCGGCCGTTCACCTCAATGGTCATCTGGGCCATGGGTCAGGCCTCCTCGCCGACGGGTTCGTCCTCGGCCGCCTCTTCGGCGCCGGTGTCCAGGGCCGCCTGGATCTCGGCGATGGCGCGGCCAAGCGCCGCGGAGGCTTCGGCGCCCGCGGCCTCCAGGGCTTTTTCGCGCGCACGAGCCTCATCGAGCTCCGCCGCCAGGCGGGCGCGATCCTCCCCGAACAGGCCGCCGTCGGCCTTGTTCAGACGCTGCTCCAAAAGGGCGACCGCGCGATCCAGCCGCTTGACGGCCTGGTCGAGGGCGCTGTCGCCGGACTCCCGGTTCATTCGACGCTCCGAACTGTGACCGTTAATCTATAGACCGGGCCGGGGCGCCGCCGGAACCCGTTACGTTCCTGACCTTGGCTTGACCCTGGCCGGCGTGCGTGCCAACCCGCGCCCCAACAGCGACGCCGAAGGATTCAGAGGCCCCCCATGCCCGTTCAGATGCAGACCATGGCCGACGCCATCCGGGTCCTTTCGATGGATGCGGTCGAACAGGCCGCCAGCGGCCACCCCGGCATGCCGATGGGCATGGCCGATGTCGCGACGGTGCTGTGGACCAAGTTCCTGAAGTACGACGCCTCGCGTCCCGACTGGGCCGACCGCGACCGGTTCGTGCTGTCGGCCGGCCACGGCTCGATGCTGCTCTATTCGCTGCTGCACCTGACCGGGTTCAAGGCCATGACCCTGGACCAGATCAAGGCCTTCCGGCAGCTGAACTCCAAGACCCCCGGCCACCCGGAGGTGTTCCACACCCCCGGCGTCGAGACCACCACCGGCCCCCTGGGCCAGGGCCTGGCCACCGCCGTCGGCATGGCGATGGCCGAGCGGCACCTCGCGGCCAAGTACGGCGCCGACCTGGTCGACCACCGCACCTGGGTGATGGCCGGCGACGGCTGCCTGATGGAGGGCGTCAGCCACGAGGCGATCAGCCTGGCCGGCCGCCTGAAGCTCAACAAGCTGACCGTGATGTGGGACGACAACAACGTCACCATCGACGGGCCGGTGACCCTGTCCGAGAGCGGCGACCAGATCGCCCGCTTCAAGGCCGCCGGCTGGGCGGTGAAGGCCATCGACGGCCATGACGTCGGCCAGATCCGCCGGGCGCTCGCCTGGGCGACCAAGCAGGACCGTCCGAGCCTGATCGCGTGCAAGACCAAGATCGGCAAGGGCGCGGCCACCATGGAGGGTCATCATAAGACCCACGGCGCCGCTCTTGGCGCGACCGAGATCGCCGCCACCCGCGACAAGATGGGCTGGGGCGCTGAGCCGTTCCACGTGCCGGAAGACGTGAGCAAGGCCTGGCGCTCGGCCGGCCGCAAGGGCGCCAAGCTGCGCAAGGCCTGGGAAGCGCGCCTGGCCGCCTCGCCGGCCAAGACCGACCTGACTCGCGCCCTGAAGGGCGAACTGCCCGCTGACGCCTTTGCTCGCCTCGACGCCCACATCGCCGAGGCCGTGGCCTCGAAGCCGGCGGCCGCGACCCGCCAGCACTCTGGCTCGGCCCTCGACGCCCTGTTCGGATCGATCCCGGAAATGGTCGGCGGCTCGGCCGACCTGACCGGCTCCAACAACACCTTCGTCAAGAACACCCAGATCCTGGACGAGCCGGACTATTCCGGCCGCTATGTGAACTATGGCGTGCGCGAGTTCGGCATGGCGGCGGCCATGAACGGCATGGCCCTGCACGGCGGCGTCATCCCCTATGGCGGCGCCTTCATGGTGTTCTCTGACTACAGCCGCCCGGCGATCCGCCTGGGCGCCCTGATGGGCGTGCGGGTGATCCACGTCATGACCCACGACTCCATCGGGGTCGGCGAGGATGGCCCGACCCACCAGCCGGTGGAGCATCTGGCCGCCATGCGCGCCATGCCCAACCTGAACGTCTTCCGCCCGGCCGACGCGGTGGAGACCGCCGAGTGCTGGCGTCTGGCCCTGGAAGCCGCCAAGACCCCGTCCTTCATGGCCCTGTCGCGCCAGAAGGTCCCGGCGGTGCGCACAGAGGCCTCGGCTGAGAACCTCAGCGCCAAGGGCGCCTATGAGCTGCGGGCCGCTGATGGCGCGGCCAAGGTGACGATCTTCGCCTCGGGCACGGAAGTTTCGGTGGCCCTGGCCGCCCGCGACCTGCTGCAGGCCGAAGGGATCGGGACCCGCGTGGTGTCGACCCCCTGCTGGGAGCTGTTCGCGGCCCAGCCGGCGGCCTATCGCACCAAGGTGCTGGGCAAGGGCACCGTCCGCGTGGCCGTCGAAGCCGCCGCCAGCTTCGGCTGGGAGCGCTTCATCGGCGAGGACGGCGCGTTCGTGGGCATGGACGGCTTCGGCGCCAGCGCCCCGGCTGACCAGCTCTACAAGCACTTCGGCGTCACGGCCGAGGCCGTCGCCGCCGCGGCCAAGTCCAAGCTGGGCTAAGCCCTGCTGCGGGTCCAGGTTCGGGGCGCCTTCCCCGTCCAGCGCTTGAAGGCGCGGGAGAAGGCGCTCGGATCGGAAAAGCCCAGCAGGTAGGCGGTCTCGTTCACCGACAGCCGGCCGTCGCTGAGATAGGCCTGGGCCATGTCCCGGCGCAGGGCGTCGAGAACGGCCTCGAAGCTGGCGTCCTCCGCGGACAGCCTGCGGCGCAGGGTGGCCTGGGACATGCCCAGCGCCTTGGCCGAGGCGGCCATGCTGACCGCGCCGCGATGCATCTGGGTGATCAGCAGGCTCTCCAGCCGCGACCGCACCGAGCCCTGGGCCTCCAGCTCGGCCAGCAGCCGTTCAGCACGCTCGTTGAACACCCCGAAGACATAGCGGTTCGGATTGGCGGTCGGCAGGGACAGCCAGGCCGGATCGATCCGCAGGGCGTTGCGGGCCGCCCCGAAGGTCACCGGAACCTTGAAGATCGCATCATAGGCCCTGGCGTGGTCCGGCCTTGGATGGGTGACCTGGACCTCGAGGATGAAGGGCGTGTCACCGTTGCGGCGGGCGAACTCGCAGGCGAAGCGCGCAAAGGCGGCTTCGGTCAGTTCCGGGAAGGCGTTGGGGTCGGGTCGGCGATCCTCCAGCCACAGGCCATCGGCGTCCGGGACCAGCTGGAACCGCGCCTCGTCGCCGCCGGCGTCCACCTCGGCGATCAGGCGGCGATAGCGGCTGAGCTCGGCCAGCGCCTCGCCCATGGTCGGGGCCGCAAGGCAGATCAGGCCGACGATGCTGAACGCCTCGAAATTGGTCTCGGCGCTGAAGGCCAGGGGCAGGGCCGGGTCGGCGCTGGCCGCCTTGGCCGCCCGGACCAGGGTCACATATCGGGCCATGGGCACGCGACCGTCCTGGTCCTCAAGCTGCCTCGGGGCGATACCGGCGGCGCGCAGCAGGGCGTCGCGGTCGCAGCCCCGGCTGACGGCGAAGTCCAGGAAGGCCCGCGCATAGCCGGCGGACACCGTGCCGCCGGCGCGTCGCCGCGGTCTGGCGGCTGAGGTTGGATTCCTGACGTCTGCGGTCATGTACGGGCGGGGCTTCAGGTCCTTAGGTCCGGACGCCATGAGCCACACAAATCCCCACCCTGGCCAGACCCTCCGCGGCGGCGCGCCAGATCTGTCGTCCCGGGCCCTCACCCTCGCCGCCGGCCTCTGGGTCGGGACGACCGCGGCCGGGCTCGTCGTCTTCGCCGGCTATATCGCGGCCCTCTACGCCTGGGGCCTGGCCACCGGCGACCTGGACCGTTGGAACGCCGTGCTGCCGGCCGGGCATGGCTATGTGCCTGGCGATGTGAGGGGCAACCTGGCGCTCGGCCTGCATGTGTTCGCCGCCATCGCGGTGGCGCTCTGTGGCGCGATCCAGCTGATCCCGGCGGTTCGGCGGCGGGCGCCGCGCCTGCATCGCTGGAGCGGTCGGGTGTTCCTGACCCTGGGCGTGGGCGCGGCCCTGAGCGGCGCCCTGATCGCCCTGACCCGCGGGCCGGTTGCGGGACCCTATATGGCGGCCGGGAACCTGCTGGACGCCGTCCTGGTGCTGATCTTCGCAAGCATCGCCTGGCGGGCGGCGCGGCGGCGGGCCATTGACCAGCACCGGCGCTGGGCGCTGCGGGCCTTCATCGTCGTCTTCGGGGTCTGGTACTATCGCCTGCTGATGATGCTGTGGTTCGCCGCCCAGGGCGGTCCGGTCGGCCATACCGACGCCTTCGACGGCCCCTGGGACATCTTCCTGGCCTTCGCGCACTTCCTGCTGCCGCTCGCCGTGCTGGAGACCTACTTCCTCGCCCAGGCGCGGGGCGGGCCGACGGGGCGTCTCGCCGGGGCGGCCCTCGTGGCGCTTGCGGCGCTGGCGACGGTGGGCGGAACGGTGCTGGCGGCGCTTGGGATGTGGCTGCCCAGGCTGTGAGGCGGTTCCGCTCGCAGCCATCCTGATCTAATGCGGGGGACGCACCCTTTCAGGAGCCTCCCATGCGCCTCGGCACCCCGCTCAGCCCGTCCTCCGTCAAGGTCATGCTCCTCGGCTGCGGGGAGCTCGGCAAGGAGGTGGCGATTGAGCTGCAGCGGCTGGGCTGCGAGGTGATCGGGGTGGATCGCTACGCCAACGCCCCGGCCATGCAGGTGGCCCACCGCAGCCACGTGATCCAGATGACTGACGCCGCGGCCCTGCGGGCGGTGATCGCGGCCGAACAGCCCCACCTGATCGTGCCGGAGATCGAGGCCATCGCCACCGACGAGCTGGTGCGCATCGAGGCTGAGGGCCTGGCGACGGTGATCCCGACCGCGCGTGCGGCTCAACTGACCATGAACCGCGAAGGCATCCGCCGGCTGGCGGCGGAAGACCTTGGCCTGCCCACCAGCCCCTACGCCTTCGCCTCCTCCGAGGCGGAGCTGGCCAAGGCGGCGGCCGAGGTCGCGGGCTTCCCGTGCTTCGTAAAACCGGTGATGTCGTCCTCCGGCAAGGGCCAGTCCTATGTGGAGGCGCCTGAAGGGATCGCCTCGGCCTGGCGCTATGCGCTGGAAGGCGGCCGGGTCGAGCAGCCCCGGGTGATCGTCGAGGGGCGGATCGCCTTTGACTACGAGATCACCCAGCTCACCGTGCGCCACCGCACGGCCGACGGCGGGATCGCCACGGCCTTCTGCGCCCCCATCGGCCACCGCCAGGTCAAGGGTGACTATGTGGAAAGCTGGCAGCCCCAGGCCATGAGCCCCGCGGCGCTGGCCGCCGCCCGCGACATCGCCGGCAAGGTGACGGAGGCCCTGGGCGGGGTCGGCCTGTTCGGGGTCGAGCTGTTCGTGAAGGGCGACCAGGTCTGGTTCTCGGAGGTCAGCCCGCGGCCGCACGACACCGGCCTCGTCACCCTGGCCACCCAGACCTATAGCGAGTTCGCCCTGCACGCCCGCGCCATCCTCGGCCTGCCGGTAGACGCCACCCAGCGCGAGCCGGGCGCCAGCGCTGTCATCTATGGCGGCATGGAGGCTGAGGGCGTGGCCTTCGAGGGCGTGGCCGAGGCCCTGTCGGTTCCCGGCGCGGACCTTCGCCTGTTCGGCAAGCCGGAAGCCTTTGAGCGGCGGCGCATGGGCGTCGCCCTGGCCCGCGCCGCCGACACCGACGAGGCCCGTCGCCTGGCCAAGGCGGCGGCGGACAAGGTGCGGGTGGTGCGCGGCGGCTGAACCGCCCCGGCGAAGCTCTTTAAGAACACCATTGATAGATGGAAACCGGTGTCATGAACTATGACAGCGTTGTCTGACATAGTTCGCGACCGAACTTGACCCTGCGAGGGGTTGACTCAAGGCCCCCTGGACTCAAGAAACCCCCGCAAATCAAAAATTCGTGGCCAACGGGCCAGCCCAAACTCTCAAAGGAGTGATCTCGATGACTGTTCGCGTCGCCATCAATGGCTTCGGCCGCATCGGCAGGCTGGTCCTGCGTTCGATCGTCGAGCATGGCCGCAAGGACATCGAGGTCGTCGCCATCAACGACCTGGGCCCGGTGGAAACCAACGCCCACCTGCTGCGCTATGACAGCGTGCACGGCCGCTTCCCCGGCGACGTGAAGGTCAGCGGGGACACCATCGACGTCGGCTTCGGCCCGATCAAGGTCACCGCGATCCGCAACCCGGCCGAGCTGCCGCACAAGGACCTTGGCGTCGACATCGCCATGGAGTGCACCGGCCTGTTCACCTCGAAGGACAAGGCCGCCGCCCACCTGGACGCCGGCGCCAAGCGCGTGCTGGTCTCGGCCCCGTGCGACAACGCTGACAAGACCATCGTCTATGGCGTCAACCACCAGACCCTGACCAAGGACGACCTGGTCGTCTCCAACGCCTCGTGCACCACCAACTGCCTCGCCCCCGTCGCCAAGGTCCTGCAGGACCTGGCCGGCATCGAGCGTGGCTACATGACCACCATCCACTCCTATACCGGTGACCAGCCGACCCTGGACACCATGCACAAGGACCTCTACCGCGCCCGCGCGGCGGCCATGAGCATGATCCCGACCTCGACCGGCGCCGCCAAGGCCCTGGGCCTGGTGATCCCGGAACTGAAGGGCAAGCTGGACGGCTCCTCGATCCGCGTGCCGACCCCGAACGTCTCCGTCGTGGACCTGACCTGGGTTCCGGGGCGCACCATCACCGCCGAAGAAATCAACGAGGCCCTGAAGGCCGCCGCCGCGTCGGGCCCGCTGAAGGGCGTGCTGGGCGTCACCGACGAGCCGCTGGTCTCCATCGACTTCAACCACGTGGCCTATTCGTCCACGGCGGCCCTGGCCCAGACCCAGGTGATCGACGGCGGCCTGGGCCGCATCCTGACCTGGTACGACAACGAGTGGGGCTTCTCGACCCGCATGAGCGACACCGCCCTGGCCCTGGCGAAGCTGATCTAAGGGACATGATCCCGGCGTTCACCGCTCAAGCCGGCGGACGCCGGGACCCGGATCGCAGGGCGCATCGCCTCGCAGACGGGTCCCTCCTGACATTCCGGCCAATGCGGCGCTCCTTCATCTGGTCCCCGGCGTTCGCCGGGGTGAGCGGGTAACTGTCATGACCTTCAAGACCCTCGACGACGCCGACCTCCAGGGCCGACGCGCCCTGGTGCGGGTGGACTTCAACGTGCCGATGCACGACGGCCAGGTGTCGGACGACACCCGCCTGAAGGCCGCGGTCCCCACCATCGCGAAGCTGCGCGCGGGCGGCGCCAAGGTGGTGCTGCTGGCCCACTTCGACCGGCCCAAGGGCAAGGTCGTGCCGGAGATGAGCCTTGCGCCCATCGCCCCGGCCCTGGCCAAGGTGCTGGGCGCGCCGGTGGCCTTCGGGTCTGACTGTGTGGGGCCGGCCGCCGCTGACGCCATCGCCGCCATCAAGGCTGGCGACGTGCTGCTGCTCGAGAACGTCCGCTTCCATGCCGGCGAAGAGAAGAACGATCCCGAGTTCGCCAAGGCCCTGGCCGCGAACGGCGACCTCTATGTGAACGACGCCTTCTCGGCCGCCCACCGGGCCCACGCCTCCACCGAGGGCCTGGCCCACCTCCTGCCGGCCTATGCGGGCGAGCAGATGCGCCTGGAGCTCTCGGCCCTGGACAAGGCGCTGGGCAAGCCCGACCGCCCGGTGCTGGGCATTGTCGGCGGCTCCAAGGTCTCGACCAAACTCGACCTGCTCAGCCACCTGGTGACCAAGCTGGACAAGCTGGCCATCGGCGGCGGCATGGCCAACACCTTCCTGTTCGCCCAAGGCCACGAGGTCGGCGCGTCCTATTGCGAGAAGGACATGGCTGAGACGGCGCGCGAGATCATCCGCGTCGCCGGCCAGAACAACTGCGAACTGCTGCTGCCCATCGACATCGTGGTCGCCGAGGTGATGCAGCCCGGCGCCGCGGCCCGGGTGCGCAAGCTGGGCGCCGTGGACGAGCACGAGCGGATCCTGGACGCCGGGCCTGAGACCGTCGAGCGCCTCAACAAGGCCATGGACGCCTCCAAGACCCTGATCTGGAACGGCCCCTTGGGCGTGTTCGAGATGCCGCCCTTCGACAAGGGGACCATGGGCGCGGCGCACCACGCGGCCGAGCTGGCCAAGGCCGGCAGGCTGGTGGCGGTGGCCGGCGGCGGCGATACGGTCGCGGCCCTGAACGCCGCGGGCGTGGTGGGCGACTTCACCTTCGTCTCCACGGCGGGCGGTGCGTTTCTTGAATGGATGGAAGGCAAGGAGCTGCCCGGCGTGGCGGCCTTGTCGAAATAGAACAGATTTGATGGAGAACGGCCGATGGCCCGCGTAACCCTTCGCCAGCTGCTGGATCACGCCGCCGAGTACGGCTACGGCGTGCCGGCCTTCAACATCAACAACATGGAGCAGGCCCTGGCGATCATGGAGGCCGCGGAGGCCACCAATTCGCCGGTGATCATGCAGGCCTCCCGCGGGGCCCGGTCCTACGCCAACGACATCGTGCTGAAGCACCTGATCGACGCCATGGCCGAGATGTACCCGGACATCCCGATCTGCATGCACCAGGACCATGGCAATAACGAAGCCACCTGTGCGACCGCCATCCAGTACGGCTTCACCTCGGTGATGATGGACGGCTCGCTGAAGGCCGACGGCAAGACCCCGGCCGACTACGACTACAATGTCGCGGTCACCAAGGCGGTGGTCGACATGGCCCACTGGGTCGGCGCCTCGGTGGAAGGCGAGCTCGGCGTGCTGGGCAGCCTCGAGACCGGCATGGGCGAGAAGGAAGACGGCCACGGCTTCGAGGGCAAGCTCGGCCATGACCAGCTGCTGACCGATCCGGACCAGGCGGTCGAGTTCGTGAAGGCCACCGAGGTCGACGCCTTGGCCATCGCCATGGGCACCAGCCACGGCGCCTACAAGTTCACCCGCAAGCCGGACGGCGACGTCCTGGCCATGCACGTGATCGAAGAGATCCACCGCCGCCTGCCCAACACCCACCTGGTGATGCACGGCTCGTCCTCGGTGCCGCAGGACCTGCAGGAGATCATCAACAAGTACGGCGGCGAGATGCCCCAGACCTGGGGCGTGCCGGTGGAAGAGATCCAGCGCGGCATCAAGCACGGCGTGCGCAAGATCAACATCGACACCGACAACCGGATGGCCATCACCGGCGCAATCCGCAAGGTGTTCGCCGAAAAGCCCGGCGAGTTCGACCCGCGCAGCTATCTGAAGCCGGCCAAGGAAGCCATGCGCAAGATCTGCATCCAGCGCTTCGAGGAGTTCGGCACCGCCGGCCACGCCTCCAAGATCAAGGCCCTGCCGCTGTCGGCCATGGCCAAGCGCTACGCCGCGGGCGAACTGACCCCGAAGACCGGCGCCTGAGCTGACCAGGCTTGAGTTGAACGAGCCGCCGCAGGACGTCTGCGGCGGCTTTTTCGTGCGCCTAGCCGTCGATGGGCGCGCCGCGCATCTCCTTCACGAACAGGGCGCCGATGACCACGGTCACGGCGGCGACGACGATCGGGTACCAGAGGCCGAAATAGATGTTCCCCGTCGCCGCCACCATGGCGAAGGCGGTGGTGGGCAGGAAGCCACCGAACCAGCCGTTGCCGATGTGATAGGGCAGGGACATGGAGGTGTAGCGGATGCGGGCCGGGAACATCTCCACCAGGGCCGCCGCGACCGGCCCGTAGACCATGGTCACATAGAGCACCAGCAGGAAGAGCAGGCCCACGACCTTCACCTTGTCGATCTTCGCCGGGTCAGCCTTGGCGGGATAGCCGTGGTCGGCCAGCACGCCGGTCAGGTCCTTGGTCCAGGCCTTCTTGGCGTCGGCCAGCTCGGCCTTGGGAATGGCCTTGCCGTCCAGGCCCGGAACCACGGCGTCGCCCACCAGCACCTGGGCCGGGGTTCCGGCCGGGGCGGCCTTGTTGAGATAGGAGACCCCGGCGCCGGCCAGGGCCGACTTGGCGATGTCGCAGGACGAGACGAAGGCTTTCTTGCCCACGGGATCGAACTGGAAGGCGCAGTCGGCCGGGTCGGCGACGACGGTCACCGGCGATGTCGCTGTCGCTGAGGCCAGGGCCGGATTGGCGGCCACGGTCAGGGCCTTGAAGATCGGGAAATAGGTGAACACCGCCAACAGGCAGCCGGCCAGGATGATCGGCTTGCGGCCGATCTTGTCCGACAGCCAGCCGAACACCACGAAGAAGGGCGTGCCGATCAAGAGCGCCATGGCGACCAGCTCATTGGTGAGCACGCCATCGACCCGCAGCATCTTCTCCAGGAAGAACAGGGCGTAGAACTGGCCCGTGTACCAGACCACGGCCTGGCCGGCGGTGAGGCCCACCAGGGCCAGAATGACCAGCTTGAGGTTCGACCAGGTTCCGAGCGCCTCGGTGAGCGGGCGCTTCGAGGTGGTGCCCTCGTCGACCATCTTCTGGAAGATCGGGCTCTCGTTCAGCTTCAGGCGGATCCACAGAGAGACCAGCAGCAGGGCCAGGGAGACCAGGAAGGGGATGCGCCAGCCCCAGGCCTTGAAGGCGTCCTCGCCCAGCTGGGTGCGCACGGCGATGATGACGATCAGGGACAGGAAGAGGCCCAGCGTCGCCGTGGTCTGGATCCAGCTCGTATAGAGGCCGCGTTTGCCGTCCGGGGCGTGCTCGGCGACGTAGGTGGCGGCGCCGCCGTACTCGCCGCCCAGGGCCAGGCCCTGCACCAGGCGCATGACGATCAGGGCGATGGGGGCGGCGACCCCGATGGTCTTGTAGTCAGGCAGCAGGCCGACGGCGAAGGTCGACAGGCCCATCAGGAGCATCGTGACCAGGAAGGTGTTCTTGCGGCCCCACAGGTCGCCCAGCCGGCCGAACACCAGGGCGCCGAATGGCCGCACCGCAAAGCCGGCGGCGAAGGCCAGGAGGGCGAAGATGTAGCCGGTGGTCTCGTTGACCCCCGAGAAGAAGTGGGTGGTGATGAACCCGGCCAGCGAGCCGTAGAGGTAGAAGTCGTACCATTCGAACACCGTGCCGGCCGACGCCGCCCCGATGATCAGGCCGTGCCTGCGGCCCTCGGTTTCCCCCGCCATAGTCCGTTCCCCCCTAGGCGTCTGTTTGGAGCGGAGCCTAGGGGGAGTGGGGCGGGGGAGGCAACCGGCTTCACCCCTGCAGGCGGGCGGCCAGGGCCAGGACCGGCGGCGTGAAGGACAGGCCCGCGATGGCCAGCTGGGTGGCGATGATGGCGCCGGCGCCCCAGGCATAGGCCGGATGGACGCGGCCGCGGGTCCCGCGGTCATAGAGCACGGCGGCCAGCACGTAGAGCAGCATGGTCCCCGAGACCGCCCAGCTGCCCCAGGGGCCCAGCAAAGGCATGGGCAGCAGGCGGCCAAGCGCCGGCGACATGACCATGATCGTGCCGCACAGCATCAGCCGCTTGTGCCAGGCGGGATCGCGGCGCAGGGCGATGGCGGTGAAGGTCAGGCCTGCAAAGGTCAGCACGCTGGTGATGTCCAGCACCAGGAAGACCCCCGGCGGAAAGAAGGGCGGCACCCGGTGCATCTTGAGCGCCAGGACCGTCGTCAGGACCCCCAGCGCGACCATCACCAGGGCCAGACCCGCGCCGAACATCCCCAGCGCCCGGTGCAGGGCGATGGAGCCGCGCACCACCAGAGCGTTCTGGACCAGGTAGAAGAGGATCCAGAGGCTGAACACCGCCCCGTGGATGTGGACGTGCAGGGGCGCGGCGGCGAAGGCGGTCTGGGGTCGGGCCAGGGAGACGCTGAAGCCGACAGCCACCGTGACCGCAATGGCGCCGGCCATGGCCAGGAAGAAGGATCGGTCCGATCGGACCCGGGTGTCGTTCTGCGTCATCGCCGTCATGGCGGGCCTCCCTCGAATGTTGCGGGAAGGCTGGTCCGGGCGGCGCGAGGTCGAAAGGACCGCAGCCTGTCGGGAAACTGATTTTTTCCTGACGGACATGGCGTATCTAGGTTGTGGGGGAGGGGCCATGCCCGGGGGACTCGCCGATCAGCCGGATCTGAACCTGGGGCGCGCGCTTCTGCGGCCGTCCGCCTGCGAGGTGCTGGCCGAGGGTCAGCGCCTGGTGCTGGAGCCCCAGGTGATGCGGGCCCTGCTGGTCCTGGCCGAGCGGCCGGGGCAGGTGGTCTCCCGCCAGGCCCTGGTGGACGGCGCCTGGGATGGCCGCGCGGTGAGCGAGGACGCCATCAACCGGGTGATCTCGCGCATCCGCCGGCTTGCGGCCGAGACCGGGGCCTTTGATCTCAGCACCCAGCGCAAGGTGGGCTGGCGGCTGGAGGTCGCCGACACCTCCGAGCCTGCACCGCCTGCCGTTGAGGTGGGCCGCGAACCGGCGAGGCGCGCGCCACCGGTCTGGGCCTTGTTGCTCGCCGCCCTGCTGGTGGCGGTGGCGGGGCTTGGCGCCTGGCGGCTGCTGGCGCCGCGGCCCGTGGAGGTCTCCAGCCTGGCGGTCGCGCCCCTGCGGGCTGAGACGCCGGCGCTGACGCCCGAGGCCGCCCATCTGACCGCCGACCTTCAGACCACGTTGTCCCACATGCAGGGCCTGAGCCTAGTGGACGCCCAGGGGGGCGCCCGGCCGCCGGACCTGGTGTTGAGCGGGACCGTGTCGCCGGACGTCCCGCAGTCGGCGGTGAGCCTGGTGCTGACCGACCGGCGCAGCGGCGCGCGGGTCTGGGCGGCGCGGTTCGACGCCCATGGGGTGACCGACCCGACCGTGCGCGAGCGCGCCTTGTCGGCCGCGGCCCGCTACCTGGCCATCTGGCTGGGCGATCGGGTGCGGGGCGCGCCGGCCGCCCGCGAGCCGGAAGACCCCGAAGTCACCCGCATGATCCACGAGGCGCGCCAGACCCTGTCCGCGGCCCATCAGGCCCGGCACAACCGCGACTGGGCGACCTTCGCCCGGCTGGTGCGGCAGACCCAGGCCGCCCAGGCCCGGGTGCTGGCCCTGGACCCGGAGTCCTCCGCCGCCCTGATGCTGGGCTACCAGGTTGAGGGCGTGCCGGCCTTTCCCCGCCCTGAAGAGACGGAGGCCGACTATGCGGCCCGGCGGCAGAGGGCCGCCCAGTTGCTGGCCCGGGCGCTGGCCGCCAATCCGGATGACCCGGACGCTCTGGCGGCTACGGCGCGGGACTACACCTACGCCCTGCGCTGGGAAGAGGCTGAGACCCTGTACGCGCGGGCGGTCGCCATCGACCCCAACTCGCCGGACGCCAACACCTGGTACGCCTACGCCCTGGCCACCTCCGGCCGGTGCGAGGCGGCCCTGCGCCACGCCCGGATCGCGGCGGGCCTGATGCCCGGCGACAGCTGGCGCCAGATGGCCGTGCCGCGGATGCAGCACTGTGCGGGCCGCACCTCAGAAGCGGCCAAGGGCTATCGCGCCCTGCTGACCCGCGACCCCGGCAATGTCTTCGTCCTGCACGACCTCTACCTGATGCTGCTGGGCGCGCGGGATGCGAGGGTCCTGCGCAGGACGGCGGACGAGATTGCGGCCAGCCTCTGGCGGGGACGCCCGCCCACGCCGGTCGCCGCCCAGCTCGACCGCATGCGCCTGGCCGCCGACGCGCTCGAGGGGCGGCCCCAGGGCTTCCTGACGCAGCTGCGGGCCGAGGACCGGGCCCTGGCCGATCCCGGCGGGGTCTCCGGCGATGGGGAGGCCAAGTTCGGCAGTTCCTGGGGCGACCAGGCCTTTGTGCTGGCCTTCGAATACGCCCAGGCCGGCGAGAGGAAGCGCGCGCTGGAGCTGCTGCGCGGCGCGGTCAACGCCGGGTCCCTCTACCTGCCCTGGGCCCTGCCCTATGGGGCGCACGAGTTCCCGCCGGCCATCCGCGCCGACCCGGCCTATGGCGCGATCTGGAGATCATCGCCGGGCGTCGCGGACCTCATCGCGCGGCGCAAGGCGGCGAAGGGCTGACACTTGCTCTCGGGGAATAGGAAAAGGGGCCGCCCTTGCGGACGGCCCCTTCGGATAGTTCAAGCTTAAACGAAATCGCTTAGAAAATTTCAAAGAGGCCGGCCGCGCCCATGCCGCCGCCGACGCACATGGTCACGACGCCGTACTTCAGGCCGCGGCGCTTGCCCTCGTGCAGGATATGGCCGGTCGCGCGGGCGCCGGTCATGCCGTAGGGGTGGCCGATGGAGATGGCGCCGCCCGAGATGTTGTACTTGGCCGGGTCGATGCCGAGCTTGTCACGGCAGTACAGGCACTGGGAGGCGAAGGCCTCGTTCAGTTCCCACATGTCGATGTCGTCGATCTTCAGGCCGTTACGCTCGAGCAGCTTCGGGATCGCGAACACCGGGCCGATGCCCATTTCTTCCGGGCCGCAGCCGGCCACGGCCATGCCGCGATAGGCGCCGAGCGGGGTCAGGCCGCGACGTTCAGCTTCCTTGCGCTCCATCAGCACCACGGCGGCGGCGCCGTCGGACAGCTGCGAGGCGTTGCCGGCGGTGACGTACTTGCCTTCCTTGACGAAGATGCCGCCCTTGAAGACCGGCTGCAGCTTCTGCAGGTCTTCCAGGGTGGTCGAGGGACGGTTGCCCTCGTCCTTGGTCAGGGTGACTTCCTTTTCCGAGAACTCACCGGTTTCCTTGTTCTGGACCAGCATGATCGAGGTCAGCGGGGCGATCTCGGCGTCGAACACGCCAGCGGCCTGGGCGGCGGCGGTGCGCTGCTGGGACTGGAAGGCGTACTCGTCCTGGTACTCACGGGACACGCCATAGCGCTCGGCGACGATCTCGGCGGTCTCGATCATCGAGGTGTGGATTTCCGGAACGTGCTCGTTCAGCCACTTATCGCTGGTGCGATAGCGGTTCATCTTGTCGTTCTGGACGAGGGAGATGGACTCCAGCCCGCCGCCGACCGCGACGGTCGCGCCGTCGTTGATGATGTACTTGGCGGCCGTGGCGATGCCCATCAGGCCCGAGGAGCACTGGCGGTCGAGCGTCATGCCCGAGACGGTGTTCGGCAGGCCGGCGCGCAGGGCGGCCTGGCGGGCGATGTTGTTGCCGGTCGAGCCCTGTTGCAGGGCCGCGCCCATGACCACGTCGTCGATCTCGCCCGGATCAACGCCAGCGCGGGCCACGGCCTGGGCGATGGCGTGACCGGCGAGCTCAGCGCCCGAGGTGTTGTTGAAGGCGCCGCGATAGGCCTTGCCGATCGGCGTGCGCGCAGTGGAGACGATGACGGCTTCCCGCATGTTTTGGACTTCCTCTTACGGTTGGGGAGCGCGCCCCTTGACGTAAGGGGAGCATAGGGGCCGAAAAAACCGCCCGAACGCAGAGCGCCCGGGCGGTCCTTCAGAACTTAGAGTTGGCCGAACTTCTTGCCTTCGGCGACGACCTTTTCGAGCAGGGCGGCCGGCTTGAACTGGTCGCCCATCGTGGCCTGGAATTCCTTCATCTTCGCCAGGACCTTCTCCGGGCCGACGAGGTCGCCGTAGAACATCGGGCCGCCGCGATAGACCGGCCAGCCGTAGCCGTTCTGCCAGACCACATCGATGTCCGAGGCGCGGATGGCCTTGCCCTCTTCGAGGATCTTCAGGCCTTCGTTGATCATCGGGAAGATGCAGCGCTCGAGGATTTCCTCGTCGGAGATCTTGCGCGGGTTGGCGCCCGACTTGACGATGAAGTCGTTGATCACCTTCTCGGTGAAGGCGCTCGGCTTGGCGTTGCGGTTTTCGTCGTAGTCGTAGTAGCCGGCGCCGGTCTTCTGGCCCCGGCGGTCGGCTTCGCACAGCACGTCGCGGATGCTTTCGCCGTTGGACTTTTCCTTGACCCAGCCGATGTCCAGGCCGGCCAGGTCGCTCATGGCGAACGGACCCATGGGGAAGCCGAAGTCATAGAGCACCCGGTCGATATCCCAGGGCATGGCGCCTTCCATGACCAGCTTCTGGGCTTCGCGCTGGCGGGCGCCTAGGATGCGGTTGCCGACGAAGCCGGGGCAGACGCCGACCAGGACGGCGATCTTGCCGATCTGCTTGGCCAGCTTCATCGAGGTGGCGATCACGCTGTCCGAGGTGTGGTCGGCGCGGACGATCTCCAGCAGCTTCATCACGTTGGCCGGCGAGAAGAAGTGCAGGCCGATGACGGCCTCGGGACGCTTGGTCACCGAGGCGATCTCGTCGATGTTCAGGCCCGAGGTGTTGGTGGCCAGGATCGCGCCCGGCTTACAGATGGCGTCGAGCTTCGCGAAGATGTCCTTCTTGATGTCCATGCGCTCGAACACCGCCTCGATCACGAGGTCGACGTCCTTGAAGCTGTCTTCCATGGACAGGGAGCCGGTGATCAGGGCGCAACGCTCTTCCACCTGGGCCGCGGTGAGGCCGCCGCGCGAGGCGGTGCGCTCGTAGTTCTTGCGGATGGTGGCCAGGCCGCGGTCCAGCGGCTCCTGCTTCTGCTCGACGATCACCACCGGGATGCCGGCGTTGGCGAAGTTCATGGCGATGCCGCCGCCCATGGTGCCGGCGCCGATCACGCCGACCTTCTTGACCGGGATCAGCGGCACATCGTCGGCGATGCCCGGGATCTTGGCCGCGGTGCGTTCGGCGAAGAAGGAATAGCGCTGGGCGGCCGACTGCGAGCCGGTCATCAGCTCCATGAACAGCTTGCGTTCAACGGCCATGCCCTCGTCGAAGGGCAGGTTCACCGCCGCTTCGATGCAGCGGATGTTGTATTCGGGGGCCAGGAAGCCGCGGAACTTGCGGGCGTTGGCCTTGCGGAAGTCGGCGAAGATTTCCGGCTTGCCGCGGTCGGCGGCGACCTTGGTGTCGTTGTCGCGGACCTTCACCAGCGGCTTGTTCTCGGCCACCAGCTTGCGGGCGTAGGCGATGGCGGCGTCGCGCAGCTTGCCTTCCTCGGCCAGCTCGTCGACCAGGCCCATGGCCAGGCATTCCTTGGCCGGCACGTGCTGGCCCGAGGTCATCATCTCCATGGCGCGCTGGGCGCCGACGATGCGGGGCAGGCGCTGGGTGCCGCCGGCGCCGGGCAGCAGGCCCAGGTTCACTTCCGGCAGGCCGCACTTGGCCGAGGGAACGGCCACGCGGTAGTGGGCGCAGAGGGCCACTTCCAGACCGCCGCCGAGGGCGGTGCCGTGGATCGCGGCGACCACCGGCTTGGGCGAGCCTTCCATCATGTCCTGGACTTCGTTCAGGCCCGGACCCTTGGAGGCGCCGCCGAACTCGGTGATGTCGGCGCCGGCGATGAAGGTGCGGCCTTCGCAGATCAGCACGATGGCCTTGGCGGCCGGCTCGGCGATGGCGGCCTTGAAGCCCTCGAACAGGCCCTCACGCACATTGGCGGACAGGGCGTTCACGGGCGGCGAATTCAGGGTGATGACGGCGACGTCGCCTTCGATCGTCAGGTCGGTCACCGAATTGATGGCGGTCATGCGGCGGATCCTCGATTTGAAATGACTGGTGGTCCGCTCTTGGTCTGACGGACCTTGATTCAAACGCTTGTTATAGGCCCGCTTGGCTTGGCGCGAGTCAAATGTGCGGAGGCTTTGCGGGGCTCCGGAGCGGGTCTATGAGCCTTCCATAACGTCAAGCAAGGAAGCGCCCCATGGCTCTCGACATGTTCTCCCTGGAAGGCCGCGTGGCCCTCGTCACCGGCGGTTCGCGCGGCATCGGCAAGATGATCGCCAAGGGCTTCATCGACCAGGGCGCAAAGGTCTATGTCTCCTCGCGCAAGCCCGCCGCCTGCGACGAGACCGCCGCCGAGCTGGGGCCGAACTGCATCTCCCTGCCCCAGGACGTCTCGACCGTGGAAGGCTGCCAGCAGCTGGCCAAGCGCCTGACCGCCCTGGAGCCCAAGCTCGACATCCTGGTGAACAACGCCGGCGCCGCCTGGGGCGCGCCCTTTGACGATTTCCCGGAGAGCGGCTGGGACAAGGTCATGGACCTGAACCTGAAGTCGCCCTTCTTCCTGACCCAGGCCCTGCACGGCGCCCTGAAGGCGGCCGGTAGCCATGAGCGGCCCTCGAAGGTCATCAATATCTGCTCGATCGACGGCATCCGCCTCAATCCGCAGGAGACCTATTCGTACCACGCCTCCAAGGCCGGGCTGATCTACCTGACCCGCCGCATGGCCGCCCGCCTGGTCGAGGACGGCATCGTCATGACCGGCATCGCGCCGGGCGCTTTCGCCTCGGAAATGAACCGCGTGGCCCGCGACCAGGGCGACATCATCGCCAAGCGCATCCCCATGCGCCGGATCGGCCGCGACGAGGACATGGCGGGCTGCGCCATCTACCTGGCCAGCCGGGCCGGCGACTATGTGGTGGGCGAGACCATCGCGGTGGACGGCGGCGTGGCCCTGGCCACCACCGGCCCGCTCTAGGACGCGTCCCGGCGCCCTACTGGCGCCACGGAAACCGGAACAACTCCGCTTCGGCGCGATTTGAGCTAGCTTCAGCGCCGAAGCGGACCCTGACTTGACGACACACGACGCCCCGCCACAGCCGAAAGCCCGCCCGCGCCCCACCGTCTGGCGCGTGGGCCTGGTGTTGGGCCTGACCGCCGCGGCGGCCGGGGCGCTGGGCGTCTACGCCGCGCGCCGCAGCCTGGCGCGCGACGCGGTGACCAGCTGGCTGCGCGCGCAAGGCGTCGAGGCCGAGATCGCCTTCCAGGCCTTTGATCCCGGCGGCTTCACCGGCTCCCTGCGAGTGGGGCCGGCCAAGGACCCGGACCTGACCGCCGAGGTGGCGGAGATCCGCTACAACCTGGTCGGCTTCTGGACCGGCGATCCCTTAGGCGCGCGGGTGACCTCGGTGCGTCTCGTGCGGCCGACCCTGAAGGCCCGGCTGAAGGGCGGGGCGCTCAGCCTGGGCGCCCTCGATCCCCTGGTGGCCAGGCTCAAGGCGCGGCCGAGCACAAACCTGCCCTTGCCTGACATCTCCATCGAGGCCGCCCGGCTGCGGCTGGACACCGATCAGGGCCGGCTGGCCGGCGGCCTGGACGCCCGGGTCGACCACGGCCGGCTGCAACGACTGGACGCCAGCCTGGATGCGGCCCGCCTGGCCGGGCGCGGCTGGAGCGCGGCCCTCAGCGGCGGTGAGCTGCACCTGGTCACCCATGGGTCGCGGGTGGCGGTGGCGGCGGCGGCGCGGATCGACGCCGCCCAGGTCCAGGCCGGGCGTATGGAAGCCGGCCAGATCAATCTCAGCGGCGAACTGCCCTATCCGGACCTGGCGCGAAAGCAGGTGCTGGGCGAGGCGGTGCTCACCCTGACCACCGAGGCGCGGCGGGCCGCCTGGGGCGACGGCCCCCGCGAGATTTGGGCGACAGGCCTGCGCCAGACCGCCACCTTCCGGGGCCAGGGCGGCGGCTGGGCGGATCGCCTGACCCTGGACGGCGCCGTGACCGGATCGGCCCACGCCCAGCGCGCCTCGGCGGGCGGGGCCAGACTGCACGGCCTGGACCTCGGGCTCGACCTTTCCGACCTGACCTGGATCCGCGCCGGGGGCGACCAGGCTCGCGGCCAGGCGCGGGTGACCCTGGCGGCGGCGGGCCTCTCCCAGGGCGATCTGAACCTGACCGGCCTGGCCGCGGCCCTCAATGGCCCGGCGGCGTTCAGCGGCGAGGGCCTGAGGACCCGACTGGACGCGCACCTGGGCGCCCGCGGCGGCTGGACGGGCTTGGGCGCGATCAAGGCCGGCGATGCGCCGGGGGACGCGGCCCTGAAACGCGCCCTGGCCAGGTTTGACGTCACCGCGCCGGGCCTTGTCCTGGCGGTGGCGCCCGAGGGGCTCAGTATCGCGGCGCCCCGCCCGATCAACCTGCTGACCTCGACCGGGGGGCGGGTCACCCTGACGGCGGCGGGACCCGCCCTCTACGCCAAGGGCCAGGGCGGCTTCCGCCTGGTCGCCGACGGGGGCGGCCTGCCGGCCGCGGACCTTGTGGTCGATCACTATCAGGCGGACGCGGCCGGCGTGACCGCCCAGGCCCGGCTGGTGGCGGCGGGCTCCATTGGCCCGGTGGTGGATGGCAGGGTCGAGACCCGGGGCCAGGCCCGGATCGCCGGCGGCGGCCTGAGCTTCACTGCGGATAATTGCGCGAGCCTGGCCGCCGGGCGGCTGGAACTGGGCGCGAATGACGTAACCGACCTGGCCGGGCGGCTGTGCCCGGACGGGGCGCCCCTGTTGCGGCTGGACAAGGGCTGGAGCGTCCGCGGCCTGGCCCGCGACCTGGCGGCCCGGGCGCCCTTCCTTGAAGCGCAGGTGAGCGAAGCCGCCGGGCCCCTGAGCCTGCAGGCGCGCGGGGGCGACCTGGCCCTCACCGCCGACGTCCGTTCCGCCCGCCTTCAGGACACCGCCGCCCAGACGCGGTTCAATCCGGTGACCGCCAGCGGCGTCGTGCGCCTGGCCGGCGGTGACTGGACCGGCGATCTGCGGCTGGCGGACACGGCCCGGCGGCCGCTGGCCCGGGTCACCCTGGCCCATGACGGCGCGACCGGCGAGGGCGGGCTGAAGCTCGACACCGGGACCCTGGCCTTTACGCCAGACGGCCTGCAGCCCGCCGCCCTGTCGCCGGCCGCGGGGGTGGTGGGCTCGCCCGCCGAGGGCCAAGCCAGCTTTGTGGGCCGCGTCGACTGGACGCCGCAGGGCGCGTCCAGCGAGGGCGTGCTGAAGGTGGACGGCCTGGACTTCACCAGCCCGGCCGGGGCGGTGAAGGGGCTGGAGGGGCAGGTGGTGTTCACCAGCCTTTCGCCCCTGCGGGCCGCGCCGGGCCAGAGCCTGAAGGCCCAGAGCATCGCCGCCATGACCCCCTTGACCGGCGCCGAGGTCCGCTTCGGCATCGACCGAGAGGCGGTGCAGGTCGAGGGCGCCCAGGTCGGGGTCAGCGGCGGTCGGGTGACCCTGGAGCCCTTCGAGATCCCGCTGGCCGGCGGGGTCTGGCATGCGGCGATCCAGGTCGACCGGGTGCAGCTGTCCGACCTCGTGGAGGCCTCGCCCTTCGCCGACCGCATGGACCTGACCGCGCGGGTGAGCGGCCGCATCCCCTTCGCCATCACCGCCGAGGGCGTCCGGATCGAAGGCGGGGACCTGCACGCCGTGGAGCCCGGCAAGATCACCATCCGCCGCGACGCCCTGACCACAGTTCAAGGCGAGGGCGGCGAGGCGGTGGCGAAGGGCGCGCCGGCCGCGGCCCAGGCCGCGGTGGCCAATCCGGCGGGCGCCCAGGACCCCTATTCCGACTTCGTCTACCAGGCCATGGAGGACCTGGCCTTCACCGAGCTGTCGGCCAAGGTCGCCTCGCGGCCGGAGGGGCGGCTGGGGGTGATCTTCCACATCAAGGGCGAGCATTCGCCGCCGACGCCCCAGGCCATTCGCCTGACCCTGCGCGAAATCCTGACCCGGCGGTTCCAGCGTCAGCTGCCCCTGCCCTCGGGCACCAAGGTGGATTTGACCCTGGACACCTCGGTCAACCTGGATCAGCTCTTGTCCGACCTCGCCGACTATCAGCGGCTGCGCGGTTCACGCCCGGTTCAGCCATGACCATCCAGCCTCAAGCCCAGACGTGGAGATCCGTAATGACATCCGCCCAACGCCCGGTGTTCGGGCCCGCGCTATTGGCGCTCGCCCTGGCGGCCTGCGCGCCGACCCTGCATGTGGATGTGAAGCCGATCACCATCTACGCCAAGCTGGACGCTGACGTCCGCCTGCGCCTCGACGCCGACGTCAAGGCGCTGATCCAGAAGAACCCGGACCTGTTCTAAGGTGACCCTGCCGATGCGAAATCCCCTGTTTCCCGTGGCCGCCGTAGTGGTCGGAACCCTGATCGCCGGCGCCGCCCACGCCGACGTCGCCGCCGCCAAGGCTTTGGTCGACGCCGCCAAGACCGCCGGGACCGTCGGCGAGCAGGCCGACGGCTTCCTGGGCTTTGTGAAGGGCTCGGCTGACAGTGAGACCACTGACGCTGTCAACGAGATCAACGCCGGTCGCCGACAGGTCTATGCCCAGGCGGCGGCCAAGAGCGGCCCCGCCGTGACCCCGGAGGCCGCGGGCGCCGCAGCCTTCCAGAGCGTGATCTCGGCCAAGATCAAGCCGGGCGAGTTCTACAAGCCCGCGGGCGGCGGCTGGGTGCGCAAGTAGGGCGCCCCGCCTTCAGTTCGGCTTGGCGCTTGGCCCCCGGCTCCGATACACAGGTCGTCTAGGTCCGCGCCGAAGACGCGCGGCGGGGGTGGAGACCACATGTCCGAGCGCGGCGGGGGCCGGTCGACCGATCGTTTCGAGAGGAAGCGCGAGGCCATCCTCGACGCGGCGACCCTTATCCTCAACCGCGAGGGGGTGAAGGGCCTGACCCTCGGCGTCGCCGCCGCCGGCGTCGGCCTGTCGACCACCTCGGTCACCTATTATTTCAAGCGCAAGGACGACCTGGCGGCGGCCTGCCTTATGCGCGGGATCGCCTGGCTGAACGCCGCCGCGGACGAGGCCCTCAAGGCGCCGACCCCGCCGGATCGCCTGCACCTGTTGCTCAGCCTGCACCTGGAGCGGCTGAGCAAGGCCGCCACCGGCGAGGGCCCGGCCATGCCGTCCCTGGCCGACATCCGCGCCCTGAACAATCCTTGGCGCGGCGAGGTCACCGAGGCCTTCATGAAGCTGTTCCGCAAGGTGCGGTCGCTGTTCGACGCCCCGGACATGGCCTGGCTGGGCCGGGGGCGCAGGACGGCGCGCACCCACATGCTGCTGGAACAGCTGTTCTGGGCCGGGGCCTGGCTGCCCAAGTACGACCCTGAGGACTATCCGCGCATCCGGGACCGGATGTTCGACATCCTGGTGGGCGGGTTCGCCACAGAGGGGGCGGAATGGGCCCCGGCGCCCGCGCCGCTCGCCGAACTGGCCGCCCATGACGGCACCGAATCCGGCCGCGAGACCTTCCTGCTGGCCGCCACCCGGCTGATCAACGCCCGGGGCTACAAGGGCGCGTCGGTGGACAAGATCTCGGCGGCGCTCAACGTCACCAAGGGCAGCTTCTACCACCATCACGACGCCAAGGATGACCTGGTGGTCGCCTGTTTCGACCGCACCTTCGAGGTGATGCGCCGGGTGCAGCGCCTGGCCATGGCCCAGGCCGGCGACCAGTGGACCAAGCTGTCCAGCGCCGCGGCGGCGCTGTGCGAATACCAGCTCTCGGAGTTCGGGCCGCTGTTGCGCACCTCGGCCCTCTCGGCCCTGCCCGAGGCCATGCGCGACGAGCAGGTGGCCCATTCCAACCGGGTCTCGGACCGCTTCGCCTCGATGATCTCGGACGGCATCGCCGAGGGCTCGATCCGGCCCATCGACCCGGCTATCGCCGCCCAGATGCTGAACGCCACCCTGAACGCCTGCGCCGAGCTCGGCTTCTGGGTGCCGGGCGTGACCCAGAAGGCGGCGCCCTCGGTCTTCGCCCGGCCCCTGCTGATGGGCGTCTTTACGCGCTAGAGCGTGATAGCCGAAAGTGGAAGCCGGTTTCGGCGGCCATCACGCTCTAAACTATTGAAGTAGAGCCCTATTTGTCCCGACGAATGTTCCATTCGACGGGATAGGGCTCTAGCCTTCTTCCATGCGCTCGGCCGCGGCCGCGAGCTTGCGCAGGGACTCGGCGTGGCTCTCGCGGGTGATGCGGTAGCGGCTGATCAGGGTGATGGCGATCGCATAGAGCCCCAGCAGGATCGGCAGGTAGACGAGGCCCAGATTGCGCACGATGGCTGGGTCGACCTCGCCCGGGCGGGCGTGGGCCGGGAACTGGACCAGGGCCAGGATCATGCTCGAGGCGAAGATGCCGATGCCGGAGACCGCCTTGTTGACGAAGGCGGCGGCGGCGAAGAACAGGCCCTCGGACCTGCGCCCCGTGCGCAGTTCGCTGTCTTCCACCACGTCGGCGATCATCGAGGAGACCAGGATGGCGCCGCCGATGGACAGGGCGGTGGAGACGATGGTCTGGGCCAGCAGGATGTAGACCACCGCCGGCTCGCCATTGGCCGGGAAGATCCCCAGCAGACGCAGGGCGATGGGCGCGCTGCCCAGGAGCAGGCTGGAGATCATCAGCATCACCGCGCCGGGGCGTTTGCCCATGCGGCTGGCCAGCGGGGCGGTGAAGGCGAAGGCCAGGATGGCCGACAGGAAGTTGCCCAGGGTGAAGGCCGCGATCTGGTTGGCCGACAGCTCCCAGAAGTAGGTGTTGAAATAGAGGTTCAGCGACAGGACCAGGCCCGCGCCCATCGAGGTGAACAGGCTGGCGCTGAGCAGCAGCAGGAACGACCGGTGGCTGAGGGTCCCCAGCATCTCGCGGGCCAGCTGGGGCAGGGTCAGCTTGCGGTGCGGCGGGGTCTTCAGGTGCGGGATCTGGTTGTGGGTGCCCACCGCGGAGATCAGGATGGCGCAGAGCATCACCGCCGCCGCGGCCAGGCCGTAGTGCGAATAGCCCGCTGCGTTCAGCTGGCCGACCTTGTGGGAGGCGTCCGGCGCCAGGAAGATCTTGAAGGCCGCCAACGTCATGGTCAGCCCGCCCCACCAGCCGAAGAAGTAGCGGTAGGAGAGCAGCCGGGTGCGCTCGTCATAGTCCTGGGTCAGCTCGGCGGACAGGGCCGAGGACGGGATCTCGTAAAGGGTGATGAAGCTGCGGATCAGGATCGCCACGACGATCAGGTAGAAGAACAGCGCCTCATGGCTCCAGGCCGGCGGGTTCCACAGCAGCAGGTAGGAGGCCGCCACCGGCAGGGCGGCGGCGTACATGAAGGGGTGCCGCCGGCCCCAACGCGAACGCCAGTTGTCCGAGGCCTGGCCGACAATGGGATCCAGGAGGGCGTCGACCATCAGGGCGACCATGATCGCCAGGCCCACCGTCGCCGAGGGCAGGCCCACCACCTGGTTGTAGAAGATCAGCAGGAGATAGGAGAAGCCCTGGTCCTTGACCCCGAAGGCCACGGAGCCGAACCCGTAGAAGAACTTGGTGGGGAAGCTCAGCCTGCGCCCTGAGGCGGCGGTGTCGGACACGCGGGTTTCCTTGATCGGTTGAAAAGGGAAAATGGCTCTAGCGGGTCCCGCCGGAGCCGCCGATGGGGGCGCGGCCCTCGTGCTCCTCGACCGTCTCGGCCAGGGCCGCGGCCTCAGCCAAGGTCGCGAGGTTGCGCTCATGGGTGTCCTGGTCGATCCGGTAGAAGGCCAGTGCGATCAGGGACAGAGCGCTCATGCCGATGGAGATCGGCAGGAACAGCAGGGACAGGTGGCGCATGGTCTCCTCACCCACCGTGCCGGGCGCGGCGTGGGTCGGGAAGGCCACGATGGTCAAAAGCAGGCCCGACAGGAACACCCCGAAGCCGGAGGTGAACTTGTTGAGCAGGCCATTGGCGGCGAACAGCAGGCCCTCGGAGCGCACGCCGGTCTTGACCGCGGCGTCCTCGACCACGTCGGCGATCATCGAGGAGATGATGATGTAGCCGGTGATGCCCAGCGTCGTGGAGACGAACAGGTCGCCGACCAGGATGGTGACGATCCAGGGCGACCCATTGGCGGGCATCAGGCCCAGCAGGCGTAGAAGTTGGGGCAGGGCGCCGGTCACCACCGAGATGGTGAACAGGGTCAGCATCGCCTTCTTCTTGCCCAGCAGCTTCGAGGCCGGGGCGGCCAGGGCGACGCCCGCGAAGGAGGCCGCCACCCCGGCGATGGCGATCAGGCCCACCGCCTTGGCGTCCAGGCCCCACAGCTCGACATAGAAGTACTGGCTGAGCGCGCTGGAGAGCCCGGTCGAGACCCCCGAGCACAGGCCGGAGATCATCACCACGATGAGCGACGGGTTGGAGATGGTGCCGATCACCTCGCGGACCACCTGGGCGGTGGGGACCTTGCGCTCCACCGGACGGATCAGGTGCGGGATGCGGCTGTGAGTGCCCAGGCTGGAGACCAGGATCGAGGCGGCCATGACCAGGGCGGCGGTGACGCCATAGCGGCCATAGCCCTCGGGGTTGAGGATGCCGCCGGCCTCGGGGCTCAGGAAGACGCGGTAAAGCACCACGTTCATGGCCAGGCCGCCGATCACGCCGAAGAAGAAGCGGTAGCTGAACAGGCCGGTGCGGTCGTTGTAGTCGGGGGCCAGCTCCGGAGCCAGGGCGGCGCTGGGCACCTCGTACAGGCTGACCGAGATGCGCAGCAGCACCAGCAGGCCCACCAGGATCGGCCCGGCCTTTTCCGGTCCCCACTCCGGCGGGGTGTTCCAGAAGGCGATGCAGGCCAGGGCGACGCAGGGAATGGCCAGGTACATCAGGGGGTGCCGGCGCCCGAACGGGGTGCGCAGCTTGTCGGAGATGTGGCCGATGACCGGATCGATGATCGCGTCCAGCATCAGGGTCAGCATGATTGCCGTGCCCACCCACAGGGCCGGCAGGCCGATCACCCGGTTCAGATAGGGCTGCAGCAGGGACGACGAGAGGCCCAGCGTCGAGACCCCGAAGGCCACCGAGCCCAGGCCGTAATAGAACTTGGTCCGGAAGGTCAGGCGATCAGGGGCGGCGGGCGAGGTCATGCGTCGGGTTTCGCTTTAGAATTTCGGGTATGTCCGGGGGCGCTGAAGGCGGACCGGACGGGTGGCCCGGCCTTGCGGCAAGGTGTGAAGTCTTGGGATCTGGCGGAGCGTCCCCTCCGCCTGGTCGTCTCCCCCGGTCATGGGCGCTGGTTCGTGACCGCGCATCCTTGACGGGAAACCTGAGGGAGCCTGCGGGGGGCGTCAACGTCTTTGATGTTGCGCCATGGAAACAGCCGGGCGGGCCGCAAGGGCCCGCCCGGTCAAAAGGATCAGTTGAACTTGTACTGGAGCTCCAGACCGAAGGTCCGGGGCGCGGTGAGCGGATAGCTGGACGCGATCCCCTCGACAAAGTTTGTCTGGGCCTGGCCCAGCAGCGGGTTGTTGTAGTTGGAGCCGGCGCGGCGAGCGGCGCCCGGGCCGCCCTCGTAGCCGAGCTCGTCCAGCAGGTTCTTGCCCCACAGGATCACGGTCAGCTTGTCGCCCGGCGCGCGCCAGGTGAGACGGGCGTCCACCTGATCCCACGAGGGCGAGCGGGTATAGGCCCGGTTGAAGATGCTGCCGTACTGGGCGTCGCGCCACAGGTAGCTGGCCGAGGCGATCAGCGACCCGCCGTTGGCGAAGTCCCAGGTGTAGTTGGCGTTCAGGGCCACCTTGTTCTTCGGCGCGTTCGGCATCTGCTGGCCGGCCAGGTTCTGGCCGCGCTGGAAGCCGCCGCCGGGCAGGCCGGCGGTGAAGATGTCGGCCGAGGTGGTGGTTCCGACCGGGCGGGCCAGCGGGTCCAGGGCGGATGGATCCACCGGGTCCACGGTGCCGACAGACTCGGTCACGTGGGCGTCCAGGTAGGAATAGTTGAACAGGATCTGCAGGTTGTTGATCGGCTGCCAGATCGTCTCCAGCTCCACCCCCTGAGAGATCGCCTTGGGGATGTTGTAGAAGATCGAGTTGGCCTGGCCGAGGCCGCCGGCGGTCTGGGCGACGGTCAGCGGCACCTGGGCGTTCTGGTAGTTATAGCGGAACACCGCGATGTTGGCCTGCAGGGTCGACCAGTTCTTCTTCAGGCCGATCTCGAAGGCGTCCACCGTTTCCTCGGCCGTTTCCGGCGAGGCGCCCAGGGTGGTGTCGATGCCGATCCGGAAGCCGCCGGCCTTGTAGCCGCGGCTGTAGCGGGCATAGGCCATGGTGCTGGAATCGGGATCCCACTGCACGCCGGCGGTGCCGGTGACCGCCGACCAGCTGTCGTCATAGGTCCGGTGCGCGAAGCCGGTGGTCGGATCATAGGTGGTGTAGCTGGTCACCCCCTTGGGCAGCGGCGTTCCGGGCGCCGGCGCGCCGACCACGCTGGGCGTCTGGGTCAGGTCGATCAGCGGGATGCCGCCGGGGATGAAAGCGTTCAGCTCCGGCTTGGCGAAGCAGCCGGCGATGGCGAAGCAGCGCAGGCGCAGGTCCTCGTAGCCCGACTTGCGGTCGTGCGAGTAGCGCAGCCCGATCGTGGTCTTCCAGGTGGGGGTGAACTGCCAGTCGATCTGGCCGAACACCGCCTTGGACTTGATGTCGAGGTGCGGGACATCGTCATAAATCCGCCGGCCCTGCTGGGGCGCGCAGATCCCGCCGGTGGCGGCGCAGAAGGTCCCCGGCAGGCCGAACGGGCCGGAGGCCTGGGCCTGGTCGGGCAGGTAGGTGTAGGTCGGCTGCTCGTAGGCCTCGCTGTAGTAGTAGGCGCCCAGCAGCCACTGGAAGTCGCTGTCGCTGGTCGAGGCCAGGTTCAGCTCGTGGCTCACCCAGCGCAGGTCCTCCTGGTAGTTGAAGGCGTAGCGCGGATTGATCACCAGGCCGCCCGGCAGGGTGTAGGCGGTGATCGGCGCGGTGTGGTCCACCGGCGTCGGGCCATCGAGGTAGTAGTGGTACATCTGGCCGCCGCCGACGTACTTCAGGTCCATGTCGGCGAAGTGGTAGGTCCACTCGCTGGCCAGGCTGTAGGTGTCGTCGAGGCGCACCTTGTACGGCACGGTCGAGGCGATCTTGCGCGGATCGGTGAGGGCCGGGTTCACGCAGCCCATGGGCGAGGCGTTGACCACATTGGTCACCTTGCCGGAACAGCCATAGCCGGGGTTGAGCACCAGGGCGGCGTTGGCCGCCTCGAGGGTCGGGAAGGGCGCGGGCGTCCAGGTGGCGCGGGAGCCGGGGCCGCCGCCGCCGTTATTCCATTCGCTGGCGGACAGCTTCACCCAGCCCTCGAAATTGTCGTTGAAGTCGAACTTCAGCTGGCCTTCGAAGTACTTGGTGTCGACCACATTGCCTTCGTCCGGCATGCCCGGGACGATGTTGTCGATCCAGCCCTTGGTCTGCTTGTCCCAGTTGGCGCCCAGCCGATAGCTGACGCCCGGGATCGGGGTCGGGCCCGAGATCGTGCCTTCCAGGGTGCGGCGATTGTAGTTGGCGAAGTTCGCCCGGATCTCGCCCTGGAAGTCATCGGTCGGACGCTTGGAGATCACGTTGATCGCGCCGCCGATGGAGTTGCGGCCATAGAGGGTGCCCTGCGGCCCGCGCAGCACTTCGGTGCGGTCCACGAACAGCGGCGTCTTGCCCGCCTCCACGGTCGAGGAGGTGTAGATGCCGTCGGAATAGATGGCCACGGCGCCGTCCGCGCCATGGACGTTGGTCAGACGACCGACGCCGCGCAGGCTGATGCGGTCCAGCTGGCTGGAATACTGCAGGCCCGGCGTGAAGTTGGTCAGGTCGGCGACGCTGTTGATGCCGACCAGGTCCCGCTTTTCCGAGGTGAAGGCGGACACGGCGACGGCGATGTCCTGCAGGCTCTGCTCCCGCTTTTCGGCGGTGACCACCAGCTCCTCAATGACGTTGGACGCCCCCTGGGCGTGCGCCGCCCCCGCGATCAGCGACACTGCAAGCGCAGACGTCGCAAACAGTCCCAGCCTGTTGGCCATATCGTACTCCTCCCCATGGATTCTGGTCAGCGCGTCTTGATCGGCGCTTGTCTCGAAGATGAGGTATGGAGATCGCCGCGTCAACGAGACTCTAAAAGCGCATATTTCAGCGTAATTTAGTGAGATTTTACGCTGTAATTAGAAGAGGCGGTCAACGACATGGGGTGCAAATTCCGGCCTGAAATTGGCCGAGGTAGCATCCTCAATCATAGAATTCGGAATTCACGGCGCTTGTGGCGCAGACATGAAAAAGCGGGCGCGCCTGGTTCAAGCGCGCCCGCCAAGGGGATGGTTCGAGGATTACAACACGTTATGCGCAGGGCCGCGGGGCGGCCTGCCCGCCCAGCCGCTCATCGATGCGGCCGGGACAGCCTGTCAGGCCTCCCCCGCGCTAGAGCGTGATAGCCGAAAGTGGACTCCGGTTTCGGCGGTCATCACGCTCTAACCTTTTGAAGTAGAGCCTTGTTTGCCCCGTCGAATGTTTCCATTCGACGGGGCAAGGCTCTGCGCGGGAGAGGCTTAGAGGGTCAGAAGAACCGGTACTGGAACTCGATGCCGTAGGTGCGCGGCGGGGTGAGTTCGAGGTTCTGGCCGCCGTTCAGGAACTGGTCGCTGGCGACCGTGGCGCTCCGGTTGCGGTTGGAGGCCACCACCGCGGCGTCGTAGCCGAGGGTGTCCCCGACGTTCTTCACGTAGGCGATGATGGTGTACTTGTTGTCCTTCGGCGCCCAGTGGGCCCGCAGGTCCACCTGGTCCCAGGACGGAGCCTCGTTCCAGGGCTTGGTGAAGATGTTGGCGTAGGCCTCATCGCGGTAGATGTAGCTGGCGCTCAGCGTCAGGGTGCCGGGCTCCATGAAGAACGAGTAGCTGCCGTTGACGGCCACCTTGTTCTTCGGGGCTTGCGGCAGGCGGTTGCCGACAATGCTCACCGCGCCGGTGTTCACGTTGTCGTTCACGTCCACGAACTTGTCCGCTTCGCGGATGCTCGTGTCGTTGTACGAGTAGGACACGTTGAGGCGCAGGGGCTGGATCGGCTGCCAGGTGGCGTCCAGTTCCAGGCCGCTGGAGCGCGACTTCGCGATGTTGACGAACTGGTTCACGTTCGTCGGGCCCACCCGCACCGTCACCGGCGCCTGCAGGTCGCGATAGTCGAGATAGTAGAGCGCGGCGTTCAGCTGCAGGGTGCGGCCGAAGTTGGTCTTGAAGCCGATTTCGTAGGAGTTCACGAACTCCGGCGCGGCTTCGGGGGCCACCAGGAAGCTGCCGGCCGACAGACCGAAGGCCTTGTAGCCGCGGCTATAGCGGCCATAGACCATGGTGTCTTCGTTCGGATCCCACTGGACGCCGAAGGTGCCGGTGAGCGCGTCCGAGGTGTCGCCGAGGTTGCGCGCGGCGACGCCGGTGGCCGGATCGATCGTGTACTGCTTGCACACCGCGCCGGTGCAGACCACCGGGCTGGTGACGCCCTTGGCGCCCGCAGCGGTCGTGGTCGGCGCAAGCGTCGCCGTCAGGTCCATGCCGCCGTTGCCCAGGCCGCCGAGGGGGGCCAGCGCATTGCCGAGGCCCAGCGCCTGGCCGACCGCGGGCAGAGCCGCGAGGTTGCCGAGCAGGCTGCCCCAGTTGGCCGCGGTGCCCGGGCCGAAGCCCGACAGACCCAGCGCCGGATAGAGGCCCGTGTAGCAGACGTCCGAGTTACAGACGATGCGGCGGAACTCGGTGCCGAACTTGCGGTCCTTGGTGTAGCGCAGGCCCAAGGTGAACTTGAGTTGCTCGGTGGCCTGCCAGTCGATCTGGCCGAACGCCGCCTTGCTCTCGGTGGTCAGGGCGTAGTGGCCCGAGGACCAGATCCCTTCGGGGTTCGCCGCCGCGCCCAGGATCGGGGTCTGCAGCGAGGACGAACCGTTCAGGAAGAAGTCGGCCGTGGAGCCGGTGCCGGTGTACTTCTCGTTGTAATAGTACAGGCCGGCGATCCACTGCAGCGGGCCATCGGTGGTGGACGCCAGGTTGATCTCGTGGCTGTACCACTCCGGATACTCGAAATAGTGGTAGATGTTATCGGCGTTCACCGTCTGCGGCGCGCAGTTCACGGCGGAGCGGCCGATGGTGAACAGGGTGGCGATGGTGCCGCAGATCGAGCCGGGCGCCAACGGGATCTGGTAGGACTTGACGCTGGTGGCGTCCGTGTCGCCGCGCAGGTCGTAGCGGTAGTTCTGCAGGCCGCCGACATACTTAATGTCGAAGGTCGGCATGTGATAGGTGAAGTTCGCCGTGAACGAGTGCACGTCGGTCAGGGTGACGTGCTGCGGATAGTTGGTGTTGAACTTCCGCGGATCGGACAGGGCCGGGTTGGTCGTGGCCGTCACGCCGTTGAACTGCTGCAGGCTGCCGGGGACGATGCCGGCGAGGCCGGTCTCGGGCGAGTAGCCGTGCGCTGAGGCGTAGACGATCGAGTAGTTCGGATCGGTCAGGCCGGTTTCATAGGGACCGTTCAGGAAGCCCGCGCGGGCGCCCGGGCCGCCCCGGTTGTCCCATTGCAGGGTCATGTACTTCATCCAGAACTCGGCGTTCTCGCCGAGCTGGGCCTTGGCCTGGAACTGGATCTCGTACTCGTCGCGGACATTGCCTTCGGACGGCATGCCCTTGGCGATGTTGGTGTAGTAGCCCTTGGACTGGTCGGCCTTGTAGCCGGACACGCGCACCTGCAGGCCTTCCGCCAGCGGGCCGGAGGCCGCGAACTGGAAGTTGGTCACGCCGTAGTTCTCGGCGATGGCCCGCACCTCGGCATAGGGCGTCTCGGTGGGCCGGGCGGTGATGACGTTGACCGTGCCGCCGATGGCGTTGCGGCCATAGAGGGTGCCCTGCGGGCCGCGCAGGATCTCAACCCGGTCGGTTTCGATGGGCGGGCCGCCGGCCAGGACGGTCGAGGTGGTGAACAGGCCGTCGACATAGATCGACACGGCGCCGTCGACGGAGTGGACGTTGGTCAGGCGGCCGATGCCGCGCATGGAGGCCCGGTCGTTGGCCGACTGGTAGACGAAGCCCGGCGTGAAGTTGGTCAGGTCCTGGATGGTGTTGATACCCACCAGGTCCCGGCTCTTGCTGGTGAAGGCCGAGATGGCCACCGGCACGTCCTGCAGGCTCTGCTCCCGCTTTTCGGCGGTGACGACCAGCTCTTCGATGACGTTGTTGGTCTGCGCGTGAGCCGCGCCTGCGATCAGGGCGCCTGCCAGCGATGCAGACGCAAGTAGTCGAATCCTATGACGGATCATGTAGTCGCCTCCCCGTGTAGTGGCTCTATGGCCGCGCGATCATTCGCGTTGGGTTCAGACTGTGGGTCGCTTTCCGGAGCGTCAAGCGGGGCTTGCGACTTTCATTAAGGTTTTGTCACTTTCTCCCGCATTCCGTGCATGCGGCGTGCGAAATGCAATTTCTGGAAATTGGTATGCAGGGCTCGCCTCCAGGCTATATGGAATGTTCGAAAACTAAGTATGCCTAATAGGGGGGCGCATCATGGGACGGCTTTCAGGCAAGGTGGCGGTGATCACCGGTGGGGTATCGGGCATCGGTCGGGCGACGGTTGAGCGCTTCGAGGCCGAGGGGGCCAAGGTGGTGGTCGGCGATATCGACGACGCGGCCGGCGCGGCTCTGGCGAACAGCTATCCGGGAACCGTGGCCTTCCAGCATTGCGATGTGATGGTCGAGGCCCAGATCGAAGCCCTGATGGCCTTCGCGGTCGAGCGGTTCGGCGCCCTGGACATCCTATTCAACAACGCCGGGGCCGGCGGCTCCTACAACACCCTGGCCGAGATGACCGGCGAGGCCTGGGACTACAGCCAGAACCTGCTGCTGCGCTCGGTGGCCTTGGGCATGCGCTACGCCCTGCCGCACATGAAGGCGCGCGGCGGCGGCGCCATCGTCAACACCGCCTCCATCGCCGGAACCCAGGCCGGGGCCGGGCCGATCGCCTATTCAGTGGCCAAGGCCGGCGTGATCCACCTGACCCGCGTGGCGGCGGCCGAGGTGGCGCGGGACGGGATCCGGGTGAACGCCATCTGCCCGGGCCTGATCCTGACCAACATCTTCACCCCGGCCAGCATGACGACGCCGGACATGGCCTCCGCCATCAAGGCGGGCATGGCCCAGACCGCGCCGGACTCCCAGCCCATCGCCAAGCCGGGCCTGCCGGAGGACATCGCCAATGCGGCCCTGTTCTTCGCCAGCGAGGAAAGCGCCTTCGTGACCGGCGTCCATATGCTGGTGGACGGCGGCATGTTCGTCGGACCCCGGCACAGCTGGGATCCCGAAATGCGCGCCGAACGCCAGAAGATGGCCGAGGCCCGCCGCGCCGCTTTCGAGGCGGCGCAGAAGGCCGAGGGCTAAAGCGTCAGGATCACCTTGCCGACCACCTCGCCGGCTTCCAGGGCCGCATGGGCCTTGGCGGCTTCGGCGAGGGGGTAGGTGCGGTCGATCACCGGCTTCAGCTTGCCGGCGGCGATCCACGGCCAGACGGTGGCCTCCACGGCGGCCGTCAGCCGGGCCTTCTCGTCGGCGTCGCGGGGGCGCAAGGTCGAGCCGGTGACCAGGGCGCGCTTCTGCATCAGCCGGAAGATCGGCAGGGCCACCTCGCCGCCGCCCTGGGCCGCGATGTAGACGATGCGGCCACCGGTCTTCAGGGCGTCCAGGCCCTTGGCGAAATAGTCGCCGCCGACCATGTCGAGGATCACGTCGACCCCGCCCTCGGCCTTGGCCACCTCTGCGAAGTCCTGCGCCTTCACGTCCACGCTGACATCGCAGCCCAGCTTCAGGGCCTCGGCGGCCTTGGCCGGCCCGCGGCTGGTGCCGATCACCTTGGCGCCGGCCGCCTTGGCCATCTGGATCGCGGTCGCCCCGATGCCGGAGGTGGCGCCGTGGATCATCAGGGTCTCGCCGGCCTTCAGGCTCCCGTGCTCGAACACATTGGCGAAGACGGTGAAGACAGTCTCGGGCAGGCCCGCGGCTTCCACCGCCGTCAACCCGATCGGGATCGGCAAGGCGTGCCGGGCGTCGACCACGGCGTACTGGGCATAGCCGCCGCCACCCAGCAGGGCGCAGACGCGGTCGCCGACCTTCCAGCGCCCGGCGGCCTCGATCACCTCACCGGCGACTTCCAGGCCCAGGGTGTCCGGCGCGCCCGGCGGCGGGGGATAGGCGCCCATGCGCTGGACCAGGTCGGGACGGTTCACCCCGGCGGCCTCGACCTTGATCAGGATCTGTCCGGGACCAGGAACCGGGCGCGGGATTTCCACGGCCTTCAGGGCCTCGGCGGGTCCGCGGCCGCCCTCGATGGCGATGGCGGTCATGGAGCTCGATTGGCTCATGGGTGTGGTCTCCGTGGTCTTGCGCCGGGGCTGCGTCCCGGCTCAGATAGTCCTTTGAGGCAGGCTGGTGAAGGAGGCTTCAGGATGGACGAGCCCGTGAGCGCCCGCATCGGTCGCGGCCAGCGGCTGGCCGAGCTGGTCCGCGAGGACCTGGAGCTCTATGCCGTCGTCGAACTGCAGGAGCGGATCAGCGTCCTGAAGGACGAGATCGCCCGCTGCGAGGCCCAGATCAGCAAGAAGCAGGCAGGCCGCGCGGCCGCGGATGCGCTGTTCGGTCCCAGGCCGGGGTCGGACTGAAACGTGTAGGGGTGCAGGCTTGGCACGGGGGTTGCAGCGCTGCGGGTCGAAAGACTGCGCCTGTCCGCACTCCGCGCCGGGCGTGACTTAGTCGGGGACGAATTGATGATTGAAGGCGCCACGCCGGCTTCCGAGCTTCGGGCCACTGTGATCCGGGATTTCGCGAAGTCCGAGCTGTTCGACCGGACCTTCCAGGAAGGCATGGACATGGTCGAGGAGACCGCCGGCTACCTGGACGGCTCGGGTCGGCAGGAGTCCAAGCTCCTGTCGCGCAACGCCGCCCTGGCCTATGCGGCCGAGAGCATGCGTCTGACCACGCGCCTGATGCAGGTGGCGTCCTGGTTGCTGGTCCAGCGCGCGGTGCGCGAGGGCGACATGGCGCCGGAGTCGGCCTGTGACGATCGCTATCGGCTGGGCGCCGAGGAGGTCTGCCGCAACGCGCCGCCGCACGAGGATCTGCCGTCGGGCCTCCTGGTGCTGCTGGATCGCTCCGAGCGGCTCTATGAGCGGGTCCGCCACCTGGATCGTCGCATGTATGTCGAGGACGGCGAGTCCGAGGCCCCAAACCCGGTGGCCAGCCATATGGACCGCCTGCGCACCGCCTTCGGCGGCTGATCGGCGAACTCGACACGGAAAAGGCCCCGCCGCCCTGCGGCCGGGGCCTTTTTGCTGTCCGGAGCCAGACGCAGAAAAAGCGCCGCGCGGAGTCCGCACGGCGCTCTTGAATCTGTCAGCTCGGGCGGCGCGACGCCGCCGCCGCTTACTTGCGCGTGAAGGCGCCGAACTTGGCGTTGAAGCGCGACACGCGACCACCACGGTCCAGCAGCTGCTGGTTGCCGCCGGTCCACGCCGGATGGGTCTTCGGATCGATGTCCAGGTTCAGGGTCGCGCCTTCCTTCCCGTAGGTGGAGCGCGTCTGATAGCTCGTGCCGTCCGTCATCACGACGGTGATGAAGTGGTAGTCGGGATGGGTGTCTTGTTTCATTTCGGAGTCATCCGACCTAAAGGAGCGGCGGTTCTAAAAGGACGTCCCGCCGAGGGGGCGGGCGCGAACGAAGCCGCGCCTATACAGGAAAAGGCGGGGCGAGAGCAAGGGCGCGATTTCCATGAGTGATTTGGGCGTTGAGCCGCAGGTTGAAGGCCGCCCCAGCGCAGGGGCGACCCTGGCCCAGGACCTGTCGGAGGCCGCCCAGCGTCGCGACCGCAGCCGCAACGTCCGCGCGCTCGGCCGATTGGCCCCCTTCGTGGCGGCCCACAAGTCCGACGCCCTGTTCGCCACCGTGTTCCTGCTGACCTCGACAGCCTCGACCCTGGGCCTGTCCGGGGCGGTGCGCCAGCTGGTGGACCACCTGACCACGGCCAAGGCCACCGGCGCCTCCATCGACGGCTGGTTCTATCTGCTGGGCGGCGTGGCCCTGGCGCTCGCGGCGTCCTCTGCCCTGCGCTACTTCTTTGTCACCAAGCTCGGCGAGCGGGTCGTGGCCGACCTGCGCAAGGCGACCTACGCCCACATCCTGACCCTGGACCCGGCCTTCTTCCTGTCCACCCGCACGGGCGAGGTGCTGTCGCGCCTGACCACCGACATCCAGATCGTCGAGAACCTGTTGTCGACCTCGGTCTCGGTCGCCCTGCGCAACCTGCTGACCCTGATCGGGGCGATGATCATGCTGCTGATCGTCAGCCCACACCTGACGGGCCTAGTGCTACTGATCTTCCCGGTGGTGCTCGCGCCGCTGTTCCTGTTCGGCCGTCGGGTCCGCAAGCTGACCGCCTCGACCCAGGACGAGTTCGCCCGCGCCGTCGGCTATGCCGGCGAGGCGCTGGACGCGCTTGAGATCGTCCAGGCCTTCGGCCGCGAGGAGACCAGCGCCGGCCGCTTCGGCCAGGCGGTGGAAAGCTCGTTCCAGACCTCCCTGCGCCGGATGTCGGCCCGGGCCATCATGACCGCCGCGGTCATCGGCCTGGTGTTCGGCGGCGTCGTGGCGATCTTCTGGCTGGGCGTGCACGCGGGCCTGCGCGGTGACATGACCTGGGGCGCCCTGTTCCAGTTCGCCCTGCTCTCGGTGCTGGCCGCCGGCAGCGTCGGCGCCTTGGGAGAGACCTGGGGCGATGTCCAGAAGGCCGCCGGGGCCATGGAACGCATCGCCGACCTGATGGACGCCCGGCCCGGCATCGCCGCGCCCGCAGTTCCCAAGCACCTGCCGGTGGCCGGCGCCGGCGAGGTGGAGTTCGCCGACGTCACCTTCGCCTATCCGGGCCGCCCGGACCTGCCGGCCCTGTCGGGCTTCAACCTGCGGGTCGCGCCCGGCGAGCGGGTGGCCCTGGTGGGGCCGTCCGGCGCGGGCAAGAGCACGGTTTTCCGCCTGCTGCTGCGCTTCTATGACCCCACCGAGGGCGCCGTGAAGGTCGATGGCGTGGACCTGCGCGAGGCCGATCCGGCCGAGGTGCGCCGCCGCATGGCCCTGGTCGCCCAGGAGAGCCCGCTGTTCTCCGGCTCCCCGGCCGAGAACATCCGCTTTGGCCGCGAAGGCGCCACCGAGGCCGAGATCCGCGCCGTGGCCAAGGCGGCCCAGGCCGACAGCTTCATCGAGGCCTTGCCGCAGGGCTATGACACCCCGCTGGGCGAGCGCGCCCGCAGCCTGTCCGGCGGCCAGCGCCAGCGCCTGGCCATTGCGCGGGCCCTGGTGCGCGAGGCGCCGATCCTGCTGCTCGACGAGGCCACCAGCGCCCTGGACGCCGAGAACGAGCGCCTGGTCCAACAGGCCCTCGACCAGGCCATGGACGGCCACACCACCCTGGTGATCGCCCACCGCCTGGCGACCGTCCTCAAGGCCGACCGGATCGTGGTCATGGAGGACGGCCGGGTGGTCGAGCAGGGCAGCCACACAGAGCTGGTCGCCAAGGGCGGCCTCTACGCCCGCCTGGCCGCCCTGCAGTTCGGCGACGCCGCCGCCTAGGCCTTCAGGAACCGGGTCCGCGCCTGGACCGCCAGGCCCGGGAAGTCACTGAACAGGCCGTCGACCCCGGCCTTGAACAGGGCGTCATAGAGGGCGTCCACATCGCCGTGGACGGCCGGGTCGGCGCCGCGCTTCAGCTTGGCCGGCAGGAAGATGTTTTCGGCCCGGACGGTCCAGGGATGGACCTTCAGGCCGGCGGCGTGGGCGTCAGACACGAAGGCGGTGGGGGCGGCGAGGCCGCCGTCCGTCACCGGGACCACCATCTTCCACTCCGGCCCGACCCCGTCGGCATAGGCCGAGATGGCCTTCAGCCCGTCCGCCGTGGCCATCTGGGCGTAACTGACGGCGCTATTGTCCGCAGGCCCGCCCTCGAGGCTCATCAGCTGCACCAGGGGCGCGCGGGTGAGCGGGCGCAGCGTCTTCAAGGGGGCGACCTCGAAGCACTGGACGAACACGGGCGCGTCGTGCGCGTCGAGGCCTGCGGCCTTCAGCGCCGCCGCCATCCGGCCTTCGAAGGCCAGGCCGCCGCCGGCGAAATAGGACGGGTGCTTCATCTCCGGATAGACGCCGATGGTCCGGCCGGTGCGCTTGGTCTCTGCCCGGGCGATCTCCACCACCTCCTCGAAGGTCAGGATCGGATCGGTCCCGTCAAAGGCGGCGCTGGCCGGGCGGACCTGGGGCAGGCGCTCGCGGGCGCGCAGGGTCTTCAGCTCGGCCAGGGTGAAGTCTTCGGTGAACCAGCCCTCGATCCGCTCGCCGTCTATGGTCTTGGCGGTCTTGCGGGCGGCGAACTCGGGATGGGCGGCGATGTTGGTGGTTCCGCCGATCTCGTTCTCGTGGCGCACGACCATGTGGCCGTCCTTGGTCAGGCACAGGTCGGGCTCGATGAAGTCCGCGCCTTCCTGGATCGCCAGCAGATAGGCCGATCGAGTGTGCTCGGGCCGTTCGCCGGACGCGCCCCTGTGGCCGATGATCACGGGGGCGGGCCTGTCGGCGGCGAAGGCGGGGGTGGCGATCGCGGCGGCGGCGGTCGCGGTAAAGGCGCGGCGGGTCAGGGTCATGGGCCTCCCACTAGGCTTCGACTGTGACGTTCAGGTGATCGTCTCACGAGGCCCCGGATTCCGGCGACCGAATTCGACCCGCGCCTTTGACGTCAACATGGACGAAGGGAGTCCGGGCGGGCGGCAAGTCCAAATTATTCAAATAAAGCAGATATATAATAACGTCATGGCCGGGCTTGTCCCGGCTATGACGTTCGTGAAGGGCTAGGCCGCCAGCTTGAGCTTTTCGAGGACCAGGGGGTGCAGCTCGAGGTTCGAGGCCAGCACCGTGCCCGTGCCCAGCACGTCCTCGCCGCCGTCCAGGTCGGTGACCTTGCCGCCGGCTTCGGAGACCAGCAGCAGGCCCGCGGCCAGGTCCCAGGGCTTCAGGTCGCGTTCCCAGAAGCCGTCAAAGCGCCCGGCGGCCACGAAGGCCAGGTCCAGGGCCGCGGCGCCGAAGCGGCGGACGCCGGCCACGCGCTGGCTGATCTGGTGCAGTTCCTTCAGGAACTTGGCGTGTTGGCCGTGGCCCAGGAACGGAATGCCGGTGGCCAGCACCGCCTCGTCCAGGTGCTTGCGGGCGGCGACGCGCAGGCGCTTGTCATTGACGAAGCAGCCCTTGCCCTTCTCGGCCCAGAACAGCTCGTTGGTGATGGGGTTGTAGGTCACCGCGGCGACCACCACGCCCTCGCGCTGCAGGGCGATGTTGATCGCAAAGTGCGGGATCGCGTGCAGGAAGTTGGTGGTGCCGTCGAGCGGGTCGACGATCCAGGTGTGGGTCTTGTCGGTGCCCTCGATCAGGCCCCGCTCTTCGCCGAGGAAGCCGTAGCCGGGGCGGGCCTTGCTCAGGGCTTCGAACAGCACCTGCTCGGCCTTGATGTCTGCGGCCGAGACATAGTCGGCGGCGCCCTTGCGGGAGACCTGCAGTTCGGCGAGCTCGCCGAAGTCGCGATTGAGACCCCGGGCCGCCTTGCGGGCGGCGTCGGACATGACCTTGAGAAGGGCGGATTGGGTCGACATGAGGGCGCGGAACCTAGTCGCGGCAAGGCCTTAAGGCAAGGTCGCGGTTTGTCCGCCCCTCGGTTCCTCCAAGGCTGTCATCCCGGAAAGCCGCGAAAGCGGCTTGTCCGGGACCCATATGCGCGGGGGTTTGCCGGCAAGGGCGGCGTCTTTGGGTCCCGGTCTTTCGCTGCGCGAAAACCGGGATGACACCGTGGGGTTGGGGCCCTACCCCCGCGCCGCCAGGCCTTGTGCGATGGCGGCGTTGAGGGCTTTGACGGCGGTTTCAGGGCCTTGGGGGTGGTTCCAGACTCCGGCCGAGACGGCCAGGAAGTCGGCGCCGGCGGCGGCCAGGCCCTGCGCGTTGTCCGCCGTGATCCCGCCGATGGCGACGCAGGGGATCTCCATGGTCTCCTGCCAGATGGATAGGATCTCCGGCTCGGCCCGGGTGGGCGCGTCCTTGGTGGTGGTGGGGAAGAAGGCGCCGAAGGCGACATAGTCGGCCCCGCCCTCGGCGGCCTCCATGGCCAGGTGGCGGCTGTCATGACAGGTGACGCCGACCATGCGCTCCTTGCCCACGATCCGGCGGGCCTCGGCGAGCGTCCCGTCCGACTGGCCGATATGGACCCCGTCGCAGTCGAAGCGGGCGGCCAGGTCGGGACGGTCGTTCATGATCACCGCCACGCCGCGGGCCTGGGCGATGGGGGCGATGACGTCGACGGCGGCGGCGATGATGTCGTCGGGGACGTCCTTCAGCCGGATCTGCAGGGCGGCCACGTCGCCGGCGTCGAGGGTGTGGGCCAGGGTGCGCCCGAAGCCGGCCAGGTCGTCCAGGCGCGGCGGGGTGATCAGGTAGAGGCGGCAGAGCGGTTCGGACATGGCTGCGGTTTAGAGGAATTCGGCGCGCCTGTCGGCCCCGTCTAGTTGCAAATGAGTTGCAACGGCGTTCGCATCTGCTAGATTGGCCTTGTCAGTCGGGAGCGGCGCGTCGTCCATGTACGTGTGCAATTGCAATGGCATCCGCGAGCGCGAGGTCCGCGCCGCCATCGAGGCCGGGGCCACCCGCCCCGCCGAGGTGTTCAAGGCCTGTGACGCCCGTCCGCAATGCGCCCGCTGCGTCTGCGACATGAAGCAGATGATCGACGACCAGCGCGACCTGCTGCGCTACGCCGCCGAATAGGCGCCTCGCCCCCAAGGCTCCCAAGTTCGGTTTGACACCACCGGTCGCGGGCGGGACCTTGCGACCTCGATTCCCCGCGATTTCAGGAGGCCTCCATGCAGGGCGACAAGGCGATCATCCGGCTGCTCAACGCCATCCTGACCAATGAGCTGACCGCGGTGAACCAGTACTTCCTGCATGCGCGGATGTACCAGAACTGGGGCTTCAACAAGCTGGGCGCGATCACCTACGAAGAGTCGATCGGCGAGATGAAGCACGCCGACAAACTCATCAAGCGCATCCTGTTCCTGGACGGCCTGCCCAACCTGCAGGATCTGCACAAGCTGAAGATCGGCGAGACGGTGGCTGAATGCCTGGCCGCCGACCTGGCCGTGGAGCTGAGCGGCCGGGTCGACCAGGTCGAGGCCATCAAGCTGTGCGAAGCCTCAGCCGACTACGCCACCCGCGAGATCGTCCGCGAAATCCTAACCGACACCGAGGAGCACATCGACTTCCTGGAGACCCAGCTGTCCCTGATGAAGTCCCTGGGCGAGGCCAACTACCTGCAGAGCGCCATGGGCGAGCTGGAAGGCGGGGAATAGGGGCCGGCCTCAGGGCGCCGTCGCCACCGTCTGGCCGGCGCACATGCGGCCGGACCGGGCGTCGCGGTCCAGGGCCGGCTTCACGATCTGGGCCCACAGGGCGTAGCCCTGCGGGTTCATATGCAGGCCGTCCTCGACATAGAGGTCCTTGGGCAGGCCCTGGTCCAGCATGGCGGGGGTGACGTCGATATAGTCCAGGTCGGCGCGGGCGTCGGCCAGGGCGCGGATGCGGGCGTTGACCTCGGCCTGCAGGGGCATCTGGGCCAGGCGCAGCTTCGAGGGCTTCAGCGAGATGAAATAGACCGGGGCGTCGCCCAGCTGGGCGGTCTTCAGGTCCAGGAAGCGCTGGAAGTTGGCGACCACCGTCTCGACGGTCTGGCCGGCCGAGAGGTCGTTCTCGCCGGCGTAGAAGACGATGGCGCGCGGGTGATAGGGCGCGACCACGCGGTCGAAATAGAAGTCCACGTCCTCGATCTTCGAGCCGCCGAAGCCCCGGTTGATCACCGGATAGGGCGCCATGTCCTGGTCCAGGGTGTTCCAGAACCGGATCGTGGAGGAGCCGACGAACAGGTAGCCGCAGGCCGGCGGCGGGCTGGCGGCGTCCAGCTCGGCGAACCGGGCGATCTCGGCGGCGAAGGGCAGGGGCGGCGGCGCGGGCGAGGCCTC